>CADBNQ010000329.1 GCA_902796045.1 uncultured Lachnospiraceae bacterium
AGAAAAACATGCAGGCCATGCTCGCGCCCTTCCGCTACCGCGAGGATGACAACCTTGTACACATCTGCCTGGCTGAGACAGATTCCTATAAGTATATGTTCTTTGATGTGGCTCATGTCATCGGAGACGGGATCACCATGAACATTCTTATGGAAGACCTGAAAAAAATCTATGACGGAGAGGAAGTTTCGAAAGAGAAGTATACTTTCTATGAGTATATTCTTGACGCCAAAGCTAAAGAAGACGCCGGCATCCGTGAAAAGGACTGCGAGGCGGTGGATGAGATGATGAAGGGTCACCGCATGCGCCAGACTATCCTCACGCGGCATGACAGACAGGATTGCAGGAAAGGGGTCTACGGAGTCATTCGAAGAAGGCTCGATCGAATCGTCCGCAAGGAGATTCTTTACTATTGCAAGACCAACAATGTATCCGAAAACGCCCTTTTCCTGTCTGCATTCAATTATACTGCAGCTCTCTTTGCGGATGAGGATGATGTTTTTGTTAACAGCATACACAGTGGAAGAACGGACGGCCGCTGGACCGGTCTCGCAGGATGCCTGTTTAAGACCTATCTTTACAGATATCAGAGAGTCGCCCATGAGAAGGTCAATGAACTGGTTACCCGGGCCGGCAGTCAGATTATGTCTACCATGAAGAACTATACCCCGATATCCAGGATGGGTGATATGTTCCTTCAGTACCAGGGGGACATTCTCTCTGTAGCCACACCCGGCGATGAGCCCGGCGAGAGACTGCACTGCCTGCAGCTGGATTCCCTGCCCTTCCACATGCAGATTATGTATGACGAGGATGGATTCTACACAGAACTTCGCTACTGGGAGAACCGTTTTGACAGAGAGACTCTCGAGATCTTCCTCACCTGCTATGAGGAAATCGTCCGGGCTATGATGGAAGAAAGCTCTGTACGCCGACTCAAACGTCATCTGCCCGAGGAGGTTTATCCGAAACATTTCCGTGTTTACGGCGATGTGCTTAACAAAGAGGCCGGCTTCGACCTGCTTCCCAATATTTCGGGAAACAGGAGAGTCAAGGTTTATATCCTTGATGAATCCGGGAAAAAGAAGCCATACGGTGCATGGGGTCCTCTTTATGTCATGGACTGTGAGCCTGCAGTATTCAATGAAGTCATTGAGAATCCTTACGGCCCCGGTACTCTTTACGCCACCGGCCTCAAAGGAAGGATTCTTCCTGACGGCACTGTTGATTTCCTGGAGAGAGCTGGCCGTGAAGTCATGACAGACGGCGTCAATGGCCGAAGGTTCTTTGACCTTAACAAGGTTGAAGAAAAGCTTCTTGCCTGCGAGGGGATTCAGACTGCCCAGGCATATCTGAAATTCAATACCGCAGCAAACGAGCTGGTCCTCTATGCAGACATCACTGCAGATGCCGGCTTCGACAAGGAAGCCTGCCTCGAAAAGCTTAAAGAGAATTCCGCACCGGAAATGGTGCCGGTTGAACTCTTAGACGCTTAAGTCAGGGTATAAGCACCCTGATTTGATAAAAAAAACAGGCGATTACGACTGATATAAGACCAAGGCGTCGCAGTAACGTTTCGTCCATTATTTGAAAATGGGCGAATCGTAACTGCAGACGCCTTTTTTTAGGGGTAGTCCAGCATGGGCCGGACTTGAATTTCAAAATGGATACAGGTATAATCGAAGTGAAGAAAAGGATACCAGATCATTTGTTCATGGAAACAGTATGAAGGGATGGTTTTGTTTATCATGAAAGTCGATGTAAGAGAAAATCCTTTTGAAAAAAGAATCCACATTCCTCACCTGGGCCAGCGCATTATAAAATCAGCCATAGCCGTTTTTCTGTGTCTGGTCATCTACATGCTGCGGGGCTATCAGGGCCTGGTCACACAGTCTACAGTTGCTGCCATCATATGTATTCAGCCCTACCGGTCTGATGGCATTCAGACATCTCTCAACCGTATCATAGGAACTCTGGTGGGAGCCTTCTGGGGCGTCCTCTTTCTGTTGGCGACAACTACGATCAACAGCTCTGTCATAAAGCTCCCTATGCTTGTCATCTATCTGATGATGGCAATAGGTATCATCGCAACCTTATACACAACGGTAGTGCTCAGGAAAACAGATGCGGCGGCGCTTTCAGCCATAGTATTTATCTGTATCGTGGGACCCTGGCCTGATCTGGAAGCGCCTCTGGATCAGACCCTGGACCGGATCATTGATACAACGATCGGCATCGTTGTGGCCGGCATTGTGAACGCCGTAAGTCTGCCCCGCAAAAAACATCCGGAATATCTGTTTTTTATCAGGCTTCAGGATCTGGTGCCGGATCGTTATTCCCATGTGTCTTCAAGGGTTCTGGTTATGCTGAACCGTCTTTATAATGATGGGGCAAATATCTGCCTGATCTCTAAATGGGCTCCCGCATTTCTCCTTTCCCAGATGGGCATCATGAGTATCAGCCATCCTGTCATTGTCATGGACGGGGCGGGACTATATGATATTCCGAATAAGAAATATCTGGATCTGATCCCGATCCCGGAAGAGGATGTCTCCTATTTGATAGATATATTTAATAAACTGGACATTGGATATGGTATCTATGCAGTCAGAAATTCCTCACTGATGATTTACCGCGGGGGTCCTATGAACTGGGCAGAGGTCCAGGAGTATTCCATCATGAAAAGATCCCCTTACCGCAATTATGTCGAAGGGGATCCATCTCCTGAAGACCAGGTGACTTTTATTCGTACTATAGATATTGACCGGAAGCTTAATCCTCTGGAGGAAAAACTCCGTGAGCTCATCCCGGAAGACAGATTCCGGATCGTCAGAAGACCCCAGCACAAAATGGAGGGATACAGCGGACTATATTTTTATAATCCCGAAGCGACCGTTGAACATATGAAGCAGATTGTACTGGAAAAACTGGATCATGATGATAACAAAACTTACACTCCGATTGATATGATCATGCACGAGGCTTACACTACAGACAATGAGGCCGTTGCCCTGCTGAACAAAACCAGAAGCATCTATGAACCTGTCCGCCTTCCCTGGAGATAACAAGCTTAAATGACCGGCCGGCAGTGGTCATCATTGATCTTCTGCACCTTTTTCACACGGCGGACGTATTTGTCTGCGGTCAATGCATCGGTAGACATGTAGGTTTTTACAATCTCCATGGCGATCATCCCGCCGATGATCTTGGCACCCAGACAGAGAACATTGGCGTCGTTATGCTGACGGGCCAGCTGGGCACAGAAAGGATCCTGGCAGACACAGGCATAGATACCGCTGATCTTATTGGCAATCATAGCACTGCCGTAACCAACTCCATCTACAAAGATCCCTCTGTCGCACTCTCCTTTGGCGACAGCAAGAGCCGCAGGAAGAACAAAATCCGAAAGATCACAGGATTCTTCATCATAGGTTCCGAAATCGACCACTTCATGGCCCTGCTCTTCAAGACAGGCCTTAATCTCATTTTTCATGGATGTTCCGGCATGGTCGTTGGCCATTGCAATTTTCATTAATATACACCTCCCGAGATTATAAAAGTCAATAGTTATCATGGATTACTTCGCTCATATAAGTATTGTATAGTTGTGATGGGAGATTGTAAACAATAATTGCAAAAGTAGACAAGAATTTATATAATATCCTGGAACTGTACAGACAGAGCCCTTCTTAATTGTATCAGGGTGAGCATTATAATATTTGATTGGATTAGATAATATGAACTACTTAGAATTGATTGATCCGGAGTTGAGGAAAAACACCCGGACGTATCCCTTTAATCTGTTTGTTGTTACGTCAGGAAATGTGTTTCAGGAAGCGGCATGGCGTTTCTCAAAATGTCCTCCGTCCATTAAGGAGGAAGTCATTGCGGTAGAAGGCTATCAGGGACTTCCTTTTAAGACAACTGTTTTTTCGCCGGCAGGAGAAAAGGCTCATATGCCGGCACTTATTTATGCCCATGGCGGAGCCTTTGCCTACAAGCCTGCTGTTTATCAGAAAAAGCTGGCCTGCATCTACGCAGAAGAGGCAAAGTGCAAGGTTTTCTTTGCGCACTATCATCTGTCGCCCCGCTATAAGTATCCGGCTGCCTATGAGGATGTCCTCTCCTTATACAGGTATGTGACATCACATGCAGAAGAGCTCGGTGTCGATGCAGACCGGATCGGACTTGGCGGTGACAGTGCCGGCGCATCGCTTGCTGCCCTGCTATGCAGTCGTTATGAGCAGGAGAAGGTGAGGATGCCCCGCTTTCAGATGCTTGTCTATCCTTTGATTGATGCAGACATGAAAACAGAATCTGTGAAACAGTTTACAGATACTCCACTGTGGAATTCGCGCTACACTGAGCGCATGTGGAGATTTTACTGTGGAAAGGACCGTGAGCTCCGATATAAAGCATCTCCTATGCATTGTCCTCTTCCCGGCATGCTGCCTGATACCTATATCGAGACGGCCAGGTATGACAGTCTGCATGATGAAGGAATATTGTATGGAGAGAAATTGAAGAATGCAGGTGCAGACGTTGAGATCAATGATACAGAAGGTACCTTCCATGGATATGATGTGGCAGTTGATGCTCAGATTGTCAGATACAATGTTGAGAAGCGGCTGTCATTTATACGGCGTCATTTCGACAGATAGAATAGCAGATAATACTTTAAAAAGAATACTAGATAAGCAGACCTGAAAGGAGAGTAAGAATGGCCCAGAATCCAGATGCCTATTTACTGTATGAATACTTGAAAAAGAATGCTTTTACCGTTCGCATAAAAGTCAGGCTTTCCGAGGCTGTCGATGAAGAGTTGCTGACTCAGGCAGCAAGAGAGGCCATGACACGCCTGCCGTATTATTCGGTAAGGGTCGGGCTTGATGAAGGAGAAAACTATGTTTTGTTCCCCAATGATCGCCCGATTGCCGTGCTGCCTGAGAGAGAAGAACGGCTGCTTCTTGGATCGGAAACAGTGGGAGGCCATCTGTTTGCCCTGACATGGAAGGAAGACTGTATCTGGTTTAACTGGGCGCATAGTATCTGCGGAGGATTCGGAGCGATGTACTGGGTTAAGACGACCCTGTACCAGTATCTGACGAAGAAATATGGCCCGATCATACCGCCGGCTGATCTGAAAGCGGTTGGAACACCGGTTGACAAGGAAGAATATGCCTTTCCGGATGCCGACTTGCTCCCGCTTGATGCGCCCATGAAGCGGTATGAAGAAGGGGACAGCAAGGTAGGGCAGAGAGCAGAGTATAACTATTTTCTCAATCCTTTTGCCAGGGAGACTTATTATTATGAGGTGGATCTCGACAGCAAAGCTTTTATGAAGTATGTAAAAGAAATTGATGGTACACCTAATTCTGTTATTGCTGCCATGATGCTGAAAACAACTGCGCGCTACTTCCCTCCTGTGAAAGGCCAGCACATATCTGCCAAGATTGCCAATGACTATCGCAAGGATATCGGCTGTCCCAAATCATACCGGGACTATGTCAGATTCATCCATGTAAAGTATGACTGGGAGATGGAAAAAGAGTCCATCGAAAAGTTAAGCCGGCGGGCAAGAGGGGCAATCCTAATGCAGATGCAGCCGGAGAATACTTATGAATGGTACCGGACCATCGAAAAGGGGAGAAAAGGGATAGACCGTCAGCCTGACCTGAAGTCAAAGATCAGGTATGCCAGAAAGCACAGTATCTATACCAGTGATGCCCGTGACACCTACATGGTAAGCTATGTGGGGCAAACAGACTGGGGTGGCATGGCAGACTATATCAGATCCATCTATTCTATTACTGATGGAGACCTGATGCTGGAGGTAAATGCTTTGCCAGATAAATTCTGTATATGTTTCCAGCTGCTTACCCGAGACAGAAAGCCCCTGGATCTGTTCACCGAGATATTGAAACAAGAGGGGCTCCCCTTTACTGTCTCGGACTGCATGGTGAGGAATATGCCGGATCTGCTGCTCCCAAAACCATAAACTCATGCCCCCCCGATAGCCATTATTTTCCTTTATGGATAACAAGCTGCGGGAACGGAACATTGATATTATTTCTCTCAAACATCATCTTCACCTCACGGTTGAGAGCCCGTTTGGCGGGGTCATAGTTCTGATTCCTGCAGGATATCTGGAATATCAAAAGGATGGCTGAGTCTGCGAATTCATCCACACCCAGATAAGTAAAGTCATCTGCCAGATTTGCCAGGTTCTTTCTGATGACAGGGGTCTCCCGCCTGATGATTGCCTCAAGCTCCCTGATATCCATTCCATACTCGATTCCTATGGGAATCTTGCAATATGAAGGGTAAACAGAGAAATTTGTGACTCTTTTTATGGTGCTGTTATTCATGATTTTTATATCACTGTTCCGGATATCATGGATCTTTGTGTTGCGGATCCCAATTTCTACGACCTGGCCGTGCCAGTCATCTACCGTGATCATATCCCCGACCTTAAAGCTTCCTTCAAAAATGATGAAGAGTCCTGCCAGTATATCAGACACTGTTGCCTGAGCGCCGACGGTAAAGACGACCGCAACGGCTCCTGCTGAGGCAAGGAGAGATGTGGTCGGTACGCCAAGCAGGGTCATGGCAAAGATCAGGGCGCCCAGACCGGCAATATATTTTGCTGAGCTGATGATCAGGCGGATGACGGTTTCCTGCCTTGAGGGCAGCAGGATGGCAAGAAGAGAGAGCACATTAAAAAGAAGAAACATGACAAAAGCCGCAGAAAACAGGTAGGTCATGCATCTGGTAAGGGTAAACAGGTTTAACCCTTTTGACCAGGGATAAGCAAATATGTAATAGCCGGCGGTGCCTTTCTGAAAAAGGAAACTGCCAACGGAAACAGCTATAAAGATACATCCTGCAGTGATGAGAGATACATAGCGTATGAGCCCCAGGATTCGTTTTTCGGCGCCCGCTTCCCCTTCCTGTGCATTTGTGAAGAAAGATCTCCACTGGGCTGGGGCGGTATTTCCAACTTTCGTGCAGGCAAGTATGATTAAGAACAAAAGACACTCTGCCACCAGGTCAGGTAAAGCTGAGATAAAACCTGTAACAATACCATACAGGGGAAGATGATTGATAGAAGAT
>CADBNQ010000330.1 GCA_902796045.1 uncultured Lachnospiraceae bacterium
AGAGAGGAATGCTGATCGTTAAGAAATTTGGCGGTACATCTGTGGGCAACAAAGAGAGGATAATGAATGTCGCCAGAAGGTGTATCGAGGATTATAAAAAAGGCAATGACATAGTGGTCGTGCTTTCTGCCATGGGCAAGTCAACAGACGAACTCATTTACAAGGCAAAGGACATCAATCCCAATCCCTCAAAGAGAGAGATGGATATGCTTCTGTCCACAGGAGAGCAGATATCGGTGGCCCTGATGGCGCTTGCCATTGGCTCAATGGGTATTTCCTGTATCTCGCTGAATGCATTTCAGGTTGTCATGCACACCACCCACCGCTATGGGAATGCCCGGCTGAAAAGGATTGACACAGACCGGATCCGCAACGAGCTGGAACAGCGCAAGATTGTGATCGTGACAGGGTTCCAGGGGGTAGATAAATACGATAATCTGACAACACTTGGGAGAGGTGGATCAGACACCACGGCTGTTGCCCTGGCGGCAGCGCTCCATGCAGATGCCTGTGAGATATATACCGATGTTGACGGTGTCTACACGGCGGATCCCCGGAGAGTGAAGAATGCCAGGAAGCTGGATGTGATCACCTACGATGAGATGCTGGAGCTTTCAACACTTGGAGCCGGTGTTCTTCATAACCGGTCAGTGGAGCTGGCCAAAAAATACGGTGTGCAGCTTGTGGTCAGGTCCAGTCTCAATCAGAATGAAGGAACGATTGTTAAGGAGGATACAGGCATGGAAAAAATGCTGGTCAGTGGCGTTGCTGTCGATAAAAATGCAACGAGGATCGCCGTTATCGGATTGAAGGATGAGCCAGGAGTGGCCTTCCGCCTGTTCGACTCGCTGGCAAAATACAAGATCAATGTTGATATGATCCTGCAGTCTGTTGGCAGAGACGGCACCAAGGATATCTCTTTTACCCTGGATGAGGATGTGGCAGATGATGCTCTGGAAGTATTGAAGCGGCATTTCCCCAAAAACCTGTGTAAGGAGATTAATGTCCGCCGTGAGGTGGCCAAGCTCTCTATTGTCGGTGCCGGCATGCAGACGAATCCCGGAGTGGCAGCCTCCATGTTTGAAGCGTTGTACAATGTAGGGGTGAATATCAGAATGATCTCCACCTCTGAGATCCGGGTTACTGTTCTGATTGATGAGAAATATGTTGATATTGCTATGAATGCGGTTCATGAGAAGTTTTCTCTGGCCGAATAAACTGTCATCCGAGGGAGTCCGGCTAAAAGGCCGGACTATTTTTTGCCCTCCGGCAGCCTGTGGATTTTTGTTTCGTACTTTGTTTAGCTTGAATCAGGAGGAAATACTATGGGAGTTCTGACAGGAAGACAGCCCGGGAAGGCACTGGCGTTTTTTGAGGAGATCTGCGGCATTCCGCGTGGATCGGGAAATATGCAGAGGATCAGTGATTATCTCGTTTCTTTTGCCAGAGACCGCGGCCTGGAGTGTCATCAGGATGAAAGTCTGAATGTCATCATCAAAAAAGCGGGATCTCCTGGGTATGAGGAATCTGACCCCGTCATACTGCAGGGACACATGGACATGGTGGCAGTCAAAGAAGAGGGTGTCGATAAGGATCTGGAACTGGATGGACTGGATCTGGCTCTCGACGGAGATCATCTCTATGCAGAGGGAACATCTCTGGGGGCTGATAATGGTATCGCAGTGGCCTTCATTCTGGCAATCCTTGATGATGAGATGATCAGCCATCCTCCCATTGAGGCAGTTTTCACCACGGATGAGGAGTTAGGCATGATCGGTTCCGCCCATATGGATCTGTCTGTCCTGACAGGCCGGATGCTGCTGAATATAGATTCCGAAGAAGAAGGGATATTTACTGTCAGCGGTGCCGGAGGGGCTCAGGTGGAACTAATCCTGCCCCTGAAAAGAGAGAGATGCACAGCCAGGAAAGTCCGGCTTCGCCTGGAGGGATTTCTGGGAGGACATTCCGGAACGGAGATACAAAAAGGGACGCTCAATGCCATCCTGGCCATGGGAAGACTTCTTGATGATCTTTATGACAAGGCAGACTTTTCTCTGGCCCAGATCCAGGGTGGATACAGGGACAACGCGATCCCCACCTGGTGCGAAGCGGTACTGGCCCTGCCGGACCAGGGAGAGGCTTATGAGAACCTTGTAGATACGGCAGAGGAAATATGTCATATTATCAGGCAGGAACACCAGGCAGTGGATCCGGGGATCAGGCTTGTTACAGAAATCACTGAGCCCATGGAGATGACTGCCTTTTCCGCGAGCTCCACCCGCGGCCTGTTGTTTGCCCTGGCAGATCTGCCAAACGGCATATATAAGATGGATCCGGTCATGAAGGAGATGGTCCGGACCTCTTCAAACCTCGGGATGATCTGTACAACTGATACATCAGTCATCCTCACCATTTCCGTTCGAAGCAGCTGCAAAAGCGAGGGCATGGTTCTCATCAGAAAAATGCAGTTATTTGCCCGGATGCTGGGTGCCAATATGGAAGTATCAGGAGAATACCCGGCCTGGGAGTTTCGCAGCGATTCAAGAATGAGGGAGATTCTGACACAGGCCTACCGAACCCTGTATGGAGAGGAGCCGGTGGTGACAGGAGTGCATGCTGGACTGGAATGCGGAGTCTTTTCAGCAGGGATACCGGATCTTGATGCTATATCCATCGGGCCGCAGTTGACAGATGTTCATACGACAAGAGAGAAGCTGAGTCTTGGCAGTACACTTAGGACATGGAATCTGATCCTTAAGACTCTGGAGATGCTGAGATAAAAAATCGACTAATTATTTTAATTATTTTGTAATAAAGTATTTCCTTTTTTAAATATTTATGTTATAATGAAAATCCACCTCTGGCGGTAGTGTCTTCTTTTTTAAGACAGACATCTGGTCCGCCGGCTTTCAGGGAAGGAGATAGCGGTTCGTGAAAAGAAAAGACTATGTATCCTGGGATGGCTATTTTATGGGGATAGCCCTCCTTTCCGCAGAGAGAAGTAAAGATAACAATACACAGGTAGGCGCCTGTATCGTTGGTCCTGACAACAAGATCCTTTCTATGGGCTATAACGGCATGCCCACAGGGTGCGATGATGACCGCATGCCCTGGGAGAGGACGGGGACGCCTCTTGATACCAAGTATATGTACGTATGCCATGCGGAGCTCAATGCTATCCTTAATTACAGCGGCGGCTCCCTGAAGGGAGCAAGGATCTATACCACCCTGTTCCCGTGCAATGAGTGCACCAAGGCTATTATCCAGTCTGGGATCAAAGAGGTCATATATTATTCTGATAAATATGCAGATTCCGATTCCACCATTGCTTCCAAGAAGATGTATGATATGGTAGGTGTGAGATACCGCCCCTATCAGATGGAGGACAAGGTTCTGACATTACATATTTAAAGCCGGATAAAAAATCAATAATCCACTTGACACAGACCCATAATAAGTGATATATTAGGCAAGGTTATTTTATAACTGATGAAGAAGCAGAGTGTCCACTCTCACCTCAGCACATACGGTGACTCGGGTTTATATCA
>CADBNQ010000331.1 GCA_902796045.1 uncultured Lachnospiraceae bacterium
GATCGTGAATTACCTGATTGCCAAGGGTAGAATCAAATAATAAGTGAGCATACATGGCATAAGATCTCAAGAACCATCCAGACCGGTTCTTGAGATTTTCTTTTAGCGGAAGGAAGAAGCGTTAACAACCAATCTTCAACAGGAGGGGATCAGTATGGACAAAAACAGACCAAGAGGAAGAGAAAAGCATGTGACTTCCGGGGGCTCGGGGGTTCACCGGAGGGGCCAGGGGCTGGGGACCGGCCCTGTGGGAAGCGGCCAGAGTCCTTTGGGCGGAGGCTCCGGAGGAGGTAAGAGATCCGGCGGCGGCCTCCCTCTGCCGCTCATCCTTGTGGTCCTGGTCGTGCTTTTAGGAGGAGGAGGCGGCCTGGGCAGCAATCTGCTGAGCGGTCTTTCTGAGGGCGGCAGCGGATCGGGCGGCCAGAATTATTATCAGAGTATCAGCAGCCAGAACTCTTCCGGTACTGGCTCAGGCTGGGTTCAGGGAAAAAACAACACCGGTAAGCTGAATACAGCAGTATCTCCAGAAGCCCGCAAGAAATATACCACGATCAAAGGAGACGGCTCTGATACCACCACTGTGATGGTCTATATGTGCGGCGCAGATCTAGAATCCAGGAGCGGCATGGCGACCAGTGACATCTCAGAGATGGCCAGTGCCGACATCGGCAAAAATGTCAACCTCATCCTCTATACCGGAGGAAGTCGGAGATGGAAGAATCAGGTGGTCAGCAGTAAGACCAACCAGATCTATCAGGTGGCAGGTGGCGGCCTGAAGCTTCTGGAAAAAAATATGGGCAATAAGGCCATGACAGACCCGGCTACGCTGACAGAGTTTATCAAGTATTGTGGGAAGCATTACCCGGCTGACAGAAATGCCCTGATCTTCTGGGATCATGGCGGGGGATCTGTCACAGGATACGGATACGATGAAAAGCATGCCGCGAATGGGTCCATGAACCTGGCAGGAATCGACCAGGCTCTGAAAAATGCCGGCATGAAATATGATTTTATCGGTTTTGACACCTGCCTTATGGCCACCCTGGAGAATGCCCAGATGCTCAGCAAGTATGGGGATTACCTGATTGCCTCGGAAGAGACGGAGCCCGGGGTGGGCTGGTATTATACCAACTGGCTGTCCAATCTGTCCAGAGACGGGTCCCGGTCGACCCTGGAGATCGGAAAGGATATCGTGGATGATTTTGTTAATGTGTGTGGTCAGAAGTGCCGAGGCCAGCAGACGACCTTGTCTGTGGTGGACCTGGCTGAGCTTGAGAAGACCGTGCCGGATGATTTCGCTGCATTTGCCAGGGAGACCAGGGCCAAAATCCAGGAGAAAGATTATAAATCTGTATCCACGGCCAGAGGCCGGTCCAGAGAGTTCTCCCGGTCCTCAGGCATTGACCAGATCGACCTTGTCCATTTTGCCTTGAATATGGGGACAGAGGGAGGCCGGAATCTGGCGGACACTCTGCTGGATGCCGTAAAGTATAACCGGACTTCCTCCAATATGACAAATGCCTACGGAATCTCTGCCTACTTCCCCTATAATAAGACATCCAATGTGGATAAGGCAGTCAAGACCTACGATGCCATCGGCATAGATAATGAATACTCCCAATGTATTCGTGAGTTTGCCAGCATGGAGGTGGGCGGACAGCTTGCTTCCGGTGGAACAGGCAGCCCGATGACATCCCTGTTTGGCAATCTGGAATCCGGAAGCTCCACCCAGAGCACGGCGGATATCGCCCAGCTGCTCAACGCGTTTCTGGGGAACCAGTCCGGCATCAGCGGTCTGACCGGCAGCAACACGGATTTCTTTACCGGAAAATCTCTGGACGTCAAAGATATGGCAGAGTATATTTCTGACAACCAGTTTGATACGGCCAATCTCTTCTGGAAAAAGAATGCTGACGGCCGCAATGTCATTTCCATGGATGAGGATCAGTGGGACCTGATCACCATGCTCCACAACACCATGTACTATGATGACGGGGAAGGCTATGTGGAGATGGGCCTGGACAATGTCTATGATTTTGACGATGATGGTAATCTTCTGGCCTCTGATGACAAGACATGGATATCCATCAACAACCAGCCTGTGGCTTATTATCACCTGGATACGGTGGAAGACGGTGATGACTATCTGATCACCGGCAGGGTTCCTGCCAGGCTGAACGGGGAACCCGTTGACCTCATCCTCTGCTTCGACCAGGACAGGCCTAAAGGATATGTTGCCGGTGCCAGACCGGAGTATAAGGCAGGGGAGACGGAGACAGAGATCAAGGGTCTGATCGACCTGAAGCAGGGAGACAAGATTGATTTCCTCTGTGATTTCTACAGCTATGACGGGACCTATCAGGACAGCTACATGCTGGGCCGGCAGTTTATCGTTCCTGACTCCATGGACAAACTGACCATCAGCAATACAGATGTCGGCGACGGAAAAGTTATCAGTATGTACCGTTTTACGGACATTTACCAGCAGAATTACTGGACAGAGGCGGTTCCGGGCCTGTAAGACAGACTGGCTGCCGGCCGGTGAAGACGTGTTTGACGTTTTTTTACTATTTACTACTGGAGTTTTAGGTATTAACGTGGTATAATGACAGCCATGTTACCGTCTGGTGATTACAGGATACCGGCACCCGTTAACTTCATTTTTAATTAAGGAGATTTGTATTATGAAGAAGTATGTTTGCGAGCCCTGTGGTTATGTGTATGATCCTGAGGTTGGTGATCCTGATAACGGTATTCCGGCAGGAACAGCTTTCGAAGATCTTCCGGATGACTGGGTATGTCCCATCTGCGGCATGGATAAAAGCGTTTTCGTTGAAGAGGATTAAGACATCCGCTTAAAAAGGGCAGTATTATGGGTCTTTTGTCTGAGACAAAGGACCCCTTTGGTTTCAGAAAGGTAGAGGATATGGCTAGTAAGAATATAGTAGTGATCATGGGAGGCAGATCCTCAGAGCATGAGGTTTCACTTGTATCTGCCCGTACTGTCGTCAATAATATCAACACCGACATCTATAATATCATTATGGTCGGGATTACGAAAGACGGTCAGTGGAAGCTGATCGATAACATCGGCAGAGTTGAGGACGGCTCCTGGGTGAAGGGTCACTCTGCAGCTTACATTCTGCCGGATACAGATAAGAAGACTTTGTGCATCATCCGTGATTCCCATGTAGAATATGTGGATGTCGATGTGGTCTTTCCGGTCCTTCACGGAATGAACGGAGAGGATGGTACACTGCAGGGCCTGCTTGAACTGGCCCGGATCCCTTATGTAGGATGCGGTGTGCTGGCATCTGCCTGCTCCATGGACAAGTTTTATACCAAGCTTATTGTGGATACGCTTGGAATCCGCCAGGCCAGGTATGTGGGTGTCTGGAGAGCCCAGCTTAAGGATATGGGGGCTGTCATCTCCCAGATTGAGGAGGAGATCGGCTATCCTGTTTTCGTAAAGCCTTCCAATGCAGGATCGTCACAGGGCGTCAGCAGGGCAGAGAACAGAGAAACGCTGGCCGCCGCCCTCATGCTGGCCGCCGAACATGATGTGAAGATTCTGGCAGAAGAAGCGATCACGGGGCGTGAGCTGGAGTGCGCGGTTCTGGGTGACAGGCATGTAGAAGCCTCGGGAATCGGAGAGATACTGGCTGCAGACACCTTCTACAGCTATGAAGCCAAATACAACAACGCCGAGTCAAAGACAGTTGTGGATCCTGATCTTCCGGAAGGGAAGGCAGAGGAGATTCGCAGCGATGCCATCGCGATCTTTAAGGCGCTGGATGGCTACGGACTTTCCCGGGTTGATTTTTTCCTCACCGATGATACCAACGAGGTGGTCTTTAATGAGATCAATACCCTGCCCGGCTTTACCTCGATCAGCATGTATCCCATGCTGTGGGCAGCCAGAGGGATCGGTACCAGAGAGCTGGTACAGCGGCTCATTGACCTGGCTATGACCAGATACGACGATTAAAAAACAAGGAGCCTGTTAACAGGGCTATAGGGATAAGGCAGGGGCTGCCGAGAATGTCTTCGGCTTCCGTTGTTCCTCGAAAAAAAGGCTAATCTTTTTAGCCTTTTTTTCATGCGGTACAAAGTCAGCCTCAGGCATCCGCCGGCAGCCCCTGCCTTTGATATGCTCCCTGTTTTTTTTGCTTAGTTTATTTTTTCTTGCTGGCGTTGGCTTCGCTCAGTTCTTTGCTGGCGGAGCTGGCCTTACCTCTCAATTTGGCCATAAAGCCCTTTTTCTCCGGTTCGGGAACAGGAGCGTTTCGATAGTTGTTGA
>CADBNQ010000332.1 GCA_902796045.1 uncultured Lachnospiraceae bacterium
CTCATAGACGAGCATGGTAATGCAGTAAGCTATAAAAAGCTGGATTCCGAGGCTCGTTGCCTGACTGATACAACAGGAGACCGGTGTCTCGTTTTTTTGCTGTGCAGAAATGAGATCGGATCTGTCATCGGCTATACGGCATTTCTGAATCACAGTATCGTTCCCGTGCTGTTGAACAGCCAGATGGATAGGCAGCTTCTGGACGAGTTGATTAAGGCTTATAAGCCGGACTATCTCTGGATGCCGCAGGATCTTTCAGATGGATTTGACAGGATGACACCAATCTATAACGCTTACCAGTATGTGCTCCTTAAGACGGAATATGAAAAGGAATACCCACTTTATGATAAGCTTGGATTGCTGCTGACCACATCCGGTTCAACGGGCTCTCCAAAATTCGTGCGCCAGTCCTATGAGAATATTCTGGATAATGCACGCTCTATTGTGGAGTGCCTGAAGCTGGATCAAACGGAGCGTCCGATTACTACTCTGCCTATGAACTATACCTATGGGCTCTCCATCATCAACAGCCATCTTCTTGTCGGTGCTACGATTCTGCTGACAGATAAAGCCTTTACACAACGTGAATTCTGGTTTTTTTTCAAAGAGATGGGAGCAACATCTTTCGGTGGCGTTCCCTATACCTATGAAATACTGGATAAGCTTCGCTTTTACCGTATGAAGTTGCCAACACTCAGAACTATGACACAGGCAGGTGGAAAGATTCTTCCAGATCTGCAGGAGAAGTTCGCACTATATGCAAAAGAGCAGGAAAAGAATTTTGTTGTCATGTACGGACAATGTGAAGCAACTGCACGCATGGGCTATCTTCCCCCAGAGAAGGCTTTAGAGAAAAAAGGATCCATGGGGATTGCCATACCTGGCGGAGAGTTTCGCCTGATTGATGAACAGGGGCATGAAATCCACAAGCCACATGTCACCGGGGAACTAATCTATAAGGGCAGAAATGTTACCCTTGGCTATGCCGAACAGGGAGAAGACCTGCTCAAAGGAGATGAGCGTAACGGGGTGCTCCAGACAGGAGACATGGCTCAGTTCGATGAAGATGGATACTTCTATATTGTAGGCAGGAAGAAACGGTTTCTGAAAATCTACGGAAACCGCGTCAACCTTGATGAAACGGAAAGACTGATCAGGGGGCAGTTTGGCATTGAAGCTGCCTGCGCCGGTACAGACGACCACATGTTAATTTTTGTGGAATCAATGGATGTGGCAGAGCCTGTCCGAGAGTTTATTGCAGGCATAACGCATCTGAATCCTGTGGCTTTCAGAGTCCAGGTGATTGACGGGATTCCTAAGAATGATGCCGGAAAGACATTGTATAAAAAGCTGGAAAAATACTATGAATAAGACTCAGTTGTTCTGCTTCACCTTTGCGGGTGGGACGGCAGCCTTCTTTGACGAGATTGAGAAAGAACTGCCAGAACTGCAACTGGTGAAGACGGATTATCCCGGGCATGGCGCGAGGCACAAGGAACCATTTGCAGCAGATTACGATGCGTTGACAGATGATGTTTTCAGCCAGGTAAAGAATCGGTATACTGGCGGTACATACGGCCTGTTTGGCTATAGCATGGGTTCGGTTACTCTCGTCGAAGTATTGAGGCGGATTCTTGATGATCCTGAGATAAATAATCCTTTCCATGTTTTCCTCGCCGCCCATGAACCACGTACAAAGACGGAGCTGAAAGGATTTACAGAAGATGAGTTGAATGAATGGATCAAAAACAGGACGTTGCAATTTGGTGGCATACCGGAAACGCTGATTTATAACAAACCATTCTGGAGGATGTACCTGCCAATCTACCGGGCGGATTATACACTGCTTAAGAATTACCAGTTTGAGAAACTGGCCCTGAAGACCGATATTCCCGCAACGGTTTTCTATTCCGAAACAGATACGCCGGGAACGGGAATCGAAAAGTGGCAGAAGTATTTCAGGGGAGAGTGTGAATTCCATTCATATGAAGGAAACCACTTTTTTATCAGGCAACACTGTAGGGAGATGGCAGCTGAGATCAGCAGGGCTATGGGTTTATGAGGAGGGCTGCATGACATTTGAAGAGATCTTGAATATCCCTCCCTTTTCACTTAGGGCAGAGGATAAGGACAGGGTTCTTGATGAGCGGCTTCTGGAATTGACAAAGCTGCACCGGGTACGCTGCACGGAATATGATCGGATACTAGACAGCATTGGCTTTGAGGCAGAAAAGGTTGTGAGTTATAAAGGGATTCCCTTCTTGCCGGTCCGGCTGTTCAAGGAACTAGAACTGAAATCAGTGAATGATGAGGATGTAGTTAAAACCATGACATCCTCCGGAACCACAGGACAGCA
>CADBNQ010000333.1 GCA_902796045.1 uncultured Lachnospiraceae bacterium
AGCGCATCTCTACGGAGCTCGGCATTGAACTGTATGATATTTACGGACTTACAGAGATCTACGGACCCGGTATCGGTATCAACTGCAAACATAACACCGGGATGCACTACTGGGATGACTACCTCTATCTCGAGATCATTGACCCCAAAACAGGCGAGAACCTGCCTGACGGGGAGTGGGGAGAGATCGTGATCACCACCCTGGTCAAGGAGGGAGCTCCCCTCATCCGTTTCCGCACCCATGATATATCCCGGATCATACCGGGCGAGTGTGCCTGCGGAAGTTCTTTCCCGCGCATCGACACCATCATGGGCAGAAGCGATGACATGATGAAAATCAAAGGCGTCAATGTATTCCCCAAACAGATTGAGGAAGTCCTGGGATCCTTCCATGAACTCTCCAGCGAATACCAGATCCGTATCTCCTACCATGATGGCAAGGCTGTCATGAGGATCTATGTGGAATCAGACGGCAGCAACGATTTCAAGATGCTCCAGCATAAGGTGGCCGCCACCGTCAAGAGCAGAATCGGCTTCACACCCATGGTCTATGTCGTCGAACTGGGCTTCCTTCCCAGAAGCGAGAAAAAGACACAGCGTGTGATCGATGACCGCTTTAATGACTAAAAAGCGCTGTCACTCCTGGCCTCACTTGTCCTGTGCCAATTCTGTGTAGATTTTTACCATTATAATTCATTTTTTTGTAATAATGTGTTATAATCGTTTGTGGTATGATATTATCTGAAGATTATTTAAGATTAGATTGCATCTGAGGAACGACATGCTGATGATATAAATCAAGGAGGTAGCAGAGGTGGCATTTAAAGAATTATACCAGCCGGTCCACCTGATCATAGGTGAAGGCTGTATTCAGGAGATTCCCCGTCATATAGAGGCCTTCGGAGGCACGAAAGCCCTGGTCGTAACCGATCCCGGCCTGATGAAGATTGGCACAGTAAAGATGGTGACCGATGTACTGGATGGTGTAGGCATGCCCTATGCCATATACTCTGATGTCAAGCCGAATCCGACAGTAAGGATCGTCAATGAAGCAAAGGCCGTCTACGACGCGCAGGGATGTGACTTCATCATCGGCATCGGCGGCGGGTCACCCATTGACGTCGCCAAGGGCGTCAGCATCCTGGTGACCAATGGCGGAACAGTTGAAGATTATAACGGACTGGAGCTCTCCAAGAAGAAAGGGCAGCCCTTAATCGCAGTCAATACAACTGCCGGAACTGGTTCTGAAGCAACCAGAGCATTTGTTATTACTGACCAGGTCCGCCGGAGCAAGATGCTCTGTGTAGACAGTAATTCCGTTGCCTACCTGGCCATCAATGATCCGACCATGATGGTGCATATGCCTCCATCACTGACAGCGGCAACCGGCATGGATGCACTGACCCATGCCATAGAGGCTTACGTGGCCAAATCAAGATGTCCCTTTACCGATGGCATCGCACTCGAAGCGATCCGGCTGATCGGGCAGTATCTTGCCCGTGCTGTTGCTGACGGATCAGATATGGAAGCCAGGACCCAGATGTGCTGGGCCCAGTACATGGGCGGCCTTGCCTTCTCCAATGCCGGACTTGGCATGGTCCATGCCATCGCACATCAGCTTGGCGGATTCTATGATACCCCCCACGGCGTAGCCAATGCCATCATGCTCCCCTATGTCATGCGCTTCAATATGACATCGTGCGCTGAAAGGTATGCTGATGTGGCACAGGCTTTCGGTTTTAATACCGGTAATCTTACAGTAGAGCAGGCCGCTCTGGCAGCGATCCTTTACATAGAAGAGCTGGAGAAGATCATCAAGATTCCGGGCCTTGCAGACACAGACTTCAATCCCGATGATGCCGTCGCCATCGCAGAAAATGCCATGACAGACACAGGGATGCCTGAGAACCCCAGACAGCCCAGCATCCAAGAAGTCGTCGAAGTCATGCTTACAGCCTACTACGATAAAAAATAAATCATTATCACCATAACAGCCCGCCCAAACCGGCAGGATTTCATGTTTTCTTTGGCATGGGATCCTGCCTTTTGTTTTGAAGGAGGAAACAGCAGCCTATGGATCAGACCGGTTGCGTTTGCTCGTTTCGGTTCGCGCGCTGATTTACCGCCATTCGCGCAAAACTCGCTTCGCTCAGACAAGCGCTCGGTGGCGGTGCTAGCGCAAACCTCAACT
>CADBNQ010000334.1 GCA_902796045.1 uncultured Lachnospiraceae bacterium
TGAAGTTCCGGCTGGTAGGCATCCATACCCTCCACAGCCTCTTCCAGGACAGCGGCGTGAGCCATGATCTCCTCTTTCTCAACCGGGCCAAAGTCTTTGATCCGGCTTTCTTCCGCCAGTTCACGATAAGTAAATCCAAAAGGCAGGGTGTCCGCTTTCTCATAGATCAGATACGTCTGATCACCCTCGCGGACAGAGGACCTGAACCGGCATCCATAAGGAACCAGACCTTCCTCCCCTTTGCGTATGATATAGTATCTCACTGATGCCAGGGACTCCGAGACAATCCGGCCGTCCAGATCATACAGGTTGCAGCTGAGTCTCACCCCCGGATTCTCCGTATTAAGGTACATCTGCATCAGGTCATCATCCACCGTGCTGTGATGCACGCCTGTTGACAATCTGCCTGAAATCAGGGGGCCATTGGTATAGACAGTGACAGGGATATACCCTACATCTGACCTGTACAGACCGCCGCTGCCCAGTGTCTCGATCTCCTCCTGCAGTCTTTTCGAATTAAAATCTCCTGATAAGCGCCTGATGCAGTCTTCCTTCTTCTCAAAGACATTCACCCTGCCGGAAAATCTCGGTGAAAAGGTCATGTAGGAATCGATGGGAATACAGAGCAGAACAGCCGCCATGATCATAAGATAAGCCAGGGATCGGTTCATCCCGGAAAGTCTGATCAGGCCGAAAAGTGCCGCCGGCAGCACCATCATGGCCGTCAGAATCAGGATCGTTTTCTTGTCTCCGTTTATATTGTGTATGTAACTCTTCATATACTTGTAGAAGTATACATAGAAAACTGCCGGCAAAAGGCAGAGTGCCAGCTGTTTCCTGGTCAGTGTAAAGATCTTCGGCAGCATACTGACTGTATTCCAGCAGAGGAAGAAAGCCACTGCATAGGTCCAGCGGTTGGTGATCTTGCTGAACACCGCGGAACTGTATCCGAAGAGGGGTATCAGAGACCCGATGACGATGACCGCAAATGCCATCTTCTGGATCCGGTATCTGTCCTTCTGCATAAAGAGGACCATAACCATGACCAGGACGATCGCTGCGCAGCTGACATGGTAAGAGCTTGTACCCAGGGAAAAATCCGGCGTGACCCATGAATAAAATACCTGTATGGGATGCTCGATATTATACCAGAGCAGGGATTCATAAGACAATTCTCCTGTCCCTCTTGTGGAGTGGAGCAGGGCATAGGCAGCCGGAAGCAGAAGAGCTCCGCAGGTCATAAAGGCTATGACCAGGGAAGCGACTACTTTCAGTATGGCTCGCATCGTATCCCTGAAGCTTTTCCGGCTGCAGACAATCAGGATCCAGAAATAAAAGAAGCAGAGGAAGCAATTCATATAAGTAAAGTAGTAGCTGCCCATGAGGGCTGCCGTTACTATAAGAAGGAACCACTTCATACTGTCCTTTTTCACGATCTTCTCCACGCCGATCAGCATCAGGGGAAGGAAATACATCCCCTGCACAAAATGCGGATGACATAGTCCCACACACAGGCTGTAGCCGCTGTATGCGTACATCAGGGCTCCGGTCAGTGACGGCAGGACCTCCTGCTTATGGAAATAGCAGAAATACAGGAAAGACCATCCAGCCAGGAACAGCTTCACACAGATGATCACTGTGTATATCACCGTAATGTTCTTTATATTTGTAAATGGCGCAAATATCCAGTAAACAAAATCATAATACCAGGTGGAATAATAAGCAGGGATATCCATACCCTGGCTGATCCGGAATGTATAAAGAGGGATGGAAAAACGCCCGTGGATCAGATTGGAGCCGATCTCTCTCAGCCACTCCCCCAGGTAAAGAATGGATATGGAATGCTGGGTCAGGCCGTCCGCTTTCCAGACCATGCTGATATCGTATTTAAAAAAGAGGAAAAAGACCAGGGGGAGCAGACATAGAAACAGAATGCCATACAGGATGGACCAGTACAGATATTTATGTTTGACTCTGGCTGTAAGATCTGACATGCTTTCGTTCTACCTTTTACTTGTTCGTCATCTTTTTGATGATCGTCATCTGGTTCAGCTTGTATTCAAAGTCCCTCTTATCCTGATCTCTCAGGGAGGAGAGCTCGGCGCCGGTGGCAAAGGCCAGCATGGCGGCGACCATGACAAATCCGCACACGATCAGGGTCGGAAACTTCCTGACATATCCGGTATGGAGATATTCTGTGAAGACCGGCACAAAAAAGCCCCCGCTCAGGACACTGAGCAGCAAGGAGATGATACCGAAAAACTCAAAAGGCTTATAATTCTTATAGAGCTTCATGATGGTTTTGAGTACTTTCAGGCCGTCAGTGTAGGTGTTCAGCTTCGATTCACTTCCCTCAGGTCTGTCCCTGTACTGGATGATGACATTATCCACCTGCAGGTTCCTGTCCACTGCGTGGATCGTCATCTCGGTCTCAATCTCAAAGCCCTTGGAGATAACAGGAAATGTTTTGACAAATTCATAACTGAACGCACGATATCCAGTCATGATATCTTTGATCTCTGACTTAAACAGGCGGTTGATGGAACCCCTGACGATACTGTTCCCGAAATTATGGAAAGGTCTCTTGTTCTCTGTAAAATAAGTGCTCGACAACCTGTCTCCAACAACCATGGCGGCATTGTGATTTAAGACCTTATCGACCATCTCCGGAGCAAATTCTGCCGGATAGGTATCATCACCATCTGTCATGATATAGACCTCCGCGTCGACCTCGCGGAACATCCTTCTGATCACATTGCCCTTTCCCTGCTTGTATTCATGCCGGACCACCGCGCCGGCTTTCTTTGCCACCTCCGCAGTATCATCGGAAGAATTGTTATCATATACATAGACAACCGCCTCCGGAAGAACCCTGCGGAAGTCTGATACAACCTTTTCTATCGTCTTTGCCTCATTGTAACATGGAACCAGTACTGCTATCTTATCCATGATTAACCTCCTGTTCAGCTCCTGTTAAAAACCAGATTCCCTGCCCACTCCATGTCGACCTTCTCAAAATCTGACGGTACGGCAGTACGCAGGACATCGGCATACTGTGTTTCAGTATGTCGGTAAAATTCATGACTTAAAGGAATCCTTCCGATCCCCTTCTTTTCAAAAAACACCATCAGATACATATCCGCTCCGCTGTAGTCAAACAGGATATTCATCAGGGTGTCATCCTTTAATTCCTTCTCCATCTGACGGAGATATTCGATCTTGACCAGCTCGATTACCCGGTCATCCAGACGGTTTTCGGCTATCATGATCTTTTCTTTCAGATCGTTGATGTTATCCACAAAACGCTTCTTATAGCCGGAGAAATCCCCCAGTTCTTTCAGGAGTTCATGGGATTCTTCCTCAATCTCGGGGCTCAGCAGAAATGCCAGCTTCTTCTTGCTGTCAAGATAAACGCTGGGATAGGTAAGCGGAGCCGCCAGCCTGCAGTTTTCACATTCAAAGAAATAAATGCGGTTCTTTAATATCTCTTCTTTGATGCCGGGCTTTTCTGACGAGTTGATCACCCGGAATCTCCTGACCTTTTTCCTCTGCCCGCATCTGGGACAGGTCATCTCTTCCTCTGTCCATCTGGTAAGTCTTTTTTCATTCATCCTCTCTATCCTCAA
>CADBNQ010000335.1 GCA_902796045.1 uncultured Lachnospiraceae bacterium
CATCGTAGTATCTTCTGCGATCCGGCCCGGTGAGAGCAGGGCGACTGCTCTGGAGGCTGCCGCTATCGCATTCAGGCCTGTCTCGGGAGCAAACCCTGCATGGGCTGCTCTTCCACGTATCAGAGCTTTCCAGCCGATCAGGGTGGGAGCTGATACAGCTGCGACGCCTGTCGGTCCTGACATATCCAGCACATAAGCTTCTTTTGAACGGAGTCTCCAGCCCTCATAATCATAGGCCTTTGCGCCTTTGCTGAATACTTCTTCTGAAGCCATCAGGACCACTTCTACCGGTCTGTGGGGAATCCCTTCTTCTACCAGGTGGCGGATCCCCTCCAGTACCTCCACGATACAGCACAGATCATCCCCTCCTAAAACAGTATCTCCGCCACTGGTGATCCTTCCGTCTTCATGGACGATCGCCTGTTTGCCCCTGGATGGTTCTACCGTGTCCGTATGTCCACAAAAGAGAATCGGCTCTGCATCGATCTTCCCATCCAGCCAAGCATAGATATTTCCGGTATTTCCGCCAGTTTTTGCTGCAGACTCATCTTCCTTCACCTTAAAACCGATCTCTTCCAGTTTCCTTTTGATGACATCTGCAATCATCCTCTCTTCGTAGCTGGGAGAATCAATACTTACCAGCCGGCAGAATTCATCAACCATTCTTTCCTGTCTAATCATAGTTTTATATATATCCTTTTCCTTTTATCAATCTTTTTTGTTTTTCCACTTCAGGATATCCGCAAGGGGAAGTGGTTTCGCATAATAAAATCCCTGAAAGCATTTCACATGATACTCTCTGAGGGTATCTCTCACGGCCTCTGTCTCGACACCTTCCGCACAGACCCCGGCCTTGAATATCGAGGCGAGCTCAGCAATATTACCTACAATCCGCCGGCTGACATCATTGTCCACTATCATCTGTACAAAGCTTCTGTCAATCTTTATGGTATTAAATGGTATCTCCCTGAGGATGCCAACGGAGGAAAAACCGGTTCCAAAATCATCCAGTGCCAGCAACATACCTCTGGACTTCAGGTTGACGAGCACATTTTTCAAAAGATCCAGATCCAGCAGACGGCAGCGTTCTGTAATCTCAAGACACAGATGGTCCGGCGGGTATTCCATCTCGTCCAGGGTCCGAACCACCATATCCGCAAATTCCGGTTTCTCCAGCTGAGTATAGGACAGGTTGACATTGACGATAAAATCGGGATTCTGCTTCAGGATCTGCTTTGCAGCGATGACAGCCTCTCTGAGAATCCATTCGCCCAGTTCAGGAAAGAGCGGATCTGCTTCCAAAACCGGGATGAACTGGTCCGGAGAGACAGTGCCATAGGCATCATTTCCCCAGCGGAGGAGGGCTTCTGCACCGATCATCTGCTCAGTCTGTGCGTCTACCACAGGCTGATAGAGCAGGTGGAATCCTTCATATCCATATTTTATGGAAGCCCGGATTGCATGGAGTTTCTCCAGCCTCTGATGGTTCTCATCGTTTGAGTCATTGCAAAACTCTACCAGATCACCCTGTCTGAGAATCTTGGAGTCTTCATCAGCAAAATTCAGGCAGGCATAGACGGTCTGACTATCTATATCAAAATTGTCCACTCTCAGGGCGCCACAGTGCAGGTCAAGCAATATTTTTCTGCCATCCACCCGGAAATCTTCATGAAGAAATGCACGAAATCGCTCATAGCCATCCTTTATTTCCTTCATGGTAAGAGTATTGCTGATCATGGCGAACTTGGTTCCATCGATCCTGTAGATATGGCCCGTCTGGCCTACGTTTTCAAAGGCGCATCTGGCATAGCGCTGCAGCACACGGTTTCCGAAATGATAGCCGTACATCTCATTGATCTGAGAAAATTTGCTGATGCCAAAGAGCATCACACTGACCTCATTTTCCCTCTTTATA
This sequence comes from uncultured Lachnospiraceae bacterium, assembly GCA_902796045.1. Lineage (GTDB taxonomy): Bacteria > Bacillota > Clostridia > Lachnospirales > Lachnospiraceae > Anaerobutyricum. The sequence goes on from CADBNQ010000335.1 coordinate 1,916, forward strand.
CTGCTGTCCAGATCTTCAAAGAAGCCATACTGATTCCTGAGCCCGGTCAAGGTATCGATATGTCCCTGGATGCCATGATTACGTATGGTTCCCGCAAAGTAATCCGGCTCACCGGAATAATCCCGGATCACGATGCCCCGGCAGGTACAGACATCATACTCTCCCGTGACACGTTTGGCCCTGTACTGCATGTCATG
>CADBNQ010000336.1 GCA_902796045.1 uncultured Lachnospiraceae bacterium
GAAGCTCGCGAATTACTGACATTATTCGGTATGCCATACGCAAAATAATCAGGAGGTTTCTAATGGCTAAAAAAGCAATGAGAATAAAACAGCAGCGCAAGCAGAAATTCTCAACCAGAGAATACACACGCTGCAGAATCTGTGGTCGTCCGCACGCTTACTTAAGAAAATACGGTATTTGCAGAATATGCTTCCGCGAATTGGCATACAAGGGCCAGATTCCTGGAGTGAGAAAAGCAAGCTGGTAAGAAGATAAGGAAGGAGGCAACCTACAATGACAATGAGCGATCCGATTGCAGATATGCTTACAAGAATCCGTAACGCAAACACTGCAAAGCACGATACAGTGGATATCCCTTCATCAAAGATGAAATTAGCTATCGCTGACATCCTTGAGAAAGAAGGTTATATTAGAGGATATGAAGTTATCGAGGATGGTAATTTCAAGACAATCCGTGTAACTTTAAAGTACGGTGCAGACAAGAACGAGAAGATCATCTCCGGTCTGAAGAGAATCTCCAAACCTGGTCTTCGTGTGTATGCTGACGCCCCAAATCTTCCAAAGGTTTTCAACGGACTGGGCGTTGCTATTATTTCCACAAACAAAGGTGTGGTCACTGATAAGGAAGCCCGCGCCATGAACGTTGGCGGAGAAGTTCTGGCTTTTGTATGGTAGATCATATAAATAATAAAACACTTACTGAAAACAGAAGAGACACTATCGTCTTTTCCGACAATTTAAGGAGGTATAATATGTCACGAATCGGCAGATTACCTGTAGATATTCCTGCTGGCGTAGAAGTAAAGATCGCTGAGGACAATACAGTGACAGTAAAGGGTCCTAAGGGAACACTCTCTGAGAGCCTTCCCACAGAGATGGACATTAAGATTGAAAATAATCAGGTAGTGGTTACAAGACCGAACGATTTAAAGAAGATGAAATCTCTGCACGGTCTTACCCGTTCCCTGATCGCAAATATGGTGACAGGTGTTACCAAAGGATATGAGAAGGTCCTTGAGATCAACGGTGTTGGTTACAGGGCCCAGAAACAGGGTAAAAAGCTCATTCTTTCTCTTGGTTATTCCCATCCGGTAGAGATGATGGATCCGGAAGGTATTGAGACAGTTCTTGATGGACAGAACAAGATTACCGTTAAGGGGATCAGCAAACAGAAGGTTGGTCAGTTCGCAGCTGAGATCAGGGAGAAGAGAAAACCTGAACCTTACAAGGGTAAGGGAATCAAGTATGCGGATGAGGTGATCAGACGTAAGGTCGGCAAGACTGGTAAATAATAATTAGGAGGAAAGTAGAATGATTAAGAAAAAATCAAGAAGTGAAGTTCGTGCTAAAAAGCATAGAAGAATTCGTAACCGTATCAGCGGAACTGCTTCTACTCCCCGTTTAGCCGTTTTCAGAAGTAATAAACATATGTATGCCCAGATCATCGACGACGATGCACAGAGGACACTGGTTTCCGCTGCCACCACACAGAAGGATGTCAGCGCTGACCTGGAGAAGACAGACGACGTTGCTGCAGCAGCTCATCTGGGAACAGTCATCGCAAAGAGGGCATTGGAAAAAGGTATCACAGAAGTTGTATTTGACAGAGGCGGATTCATCTATCAGGGTAAGGTTAAGGCTCTGGCAGATGCAGCCCGTGAAGCTGGTCTGAAATTCTAAACAAGGAGGAGATGACATGAAGCGAGAGATAATTGATGCAAGTCAATTTGAGTTAGAAGAAACTGTAGTGTCAATCAAACGTGTCACCAAGGTAGTAAAGGGTGGACGTAACATGCGTTTTGCAGCCCTGGTTGTTGTTGGCGACAAGAACGGTCATGTTGGTGCCGGTTTAGGTAAGGCCATTGAGATTCCTGAGGCAATCCGCAAGGGAAAAGAAGATGCTATCAAGAAGCTGGTCAAGGTCCCTGTGAACGAAGCAGGTTCTATTCCTCATGATTATATCGGCAAGTTCGGCAGCGCATCCGTACTGCTGAAGAACTCCCCGGAAGGTACCGGTATCATCGCCGGCGGCCCCTCCCGTGCGGTTCTGGAACTTGCAGGATACAAGAATATCCGTTCCAAAGCTTTAGGTTCCAACAACAAACAGAACGTCGTACTTGCAACCATCGAAGGCCTCAAGAAGATCAGGACTCCGGAAGAGGTTGCAAGGCTTCGCGGCAAATCAGTTGACGAGCTGTAAGAGGAGGATATAAAAATGGCAGATAAATTAAAGATCACATTAGTTAAGTCTCCTATCGGTGCGATTCCGAAACAGAGAGCAACTGTAGAAGCCTTAGGCCTCAGAAAGATGCACAAGACAGTTGAGATGCCTGATAACGCTGCTGTCCGCGGAATGATCTGGCATGTAAGACATCTGGTAAAGGTTGAAGAGGTTTAATTGCAGATAAGGAGGTAACCACATGAATTTATCAAATTTACATCCTGCTGCAGGATCAAAACACAGCGATTCTTTCCGCAAGGGCCGTGGACATGGTTCAGGAAACGGAAAGACTGCAGGTAGAGGACAGAAAGGTCAGAAATCCCGTTCCGGCGGAAGAACCCGTATCGGTTTCGAGGGTGGTCAGATGCCTTTATACAGAAGACTTCCCAAGAAAGGCTTCAAGTGCAGAAATTCCAAGAATATCATTGCAATCAATCTTTCCGAATTAGACAGATTTGAAGCTGACAGCACAGTGACCATCGAGACACTGGCTCAGGCAGGTCTTGTAAAGAATTCCTATGACGGAGTTAAGATCCTCGGTAATGGAGAGTTAAATAAAAAGCTTACAGTCCAGGTGAACGCTTTCTCAAAGAGCGCTGTCGAGAAGATTGAAGCTTGTGGTGGAAAAGCAGAGGTGATCTAATGTTCGAAACTCTCAGAAATGCTCTGAAAGTAAAGGACATCAGAAAAAAGCTTCTCTTCACACTGTTCATATTGATTATTACACGTCTGGGCTGCCAGCTGCCGATCCCCGGGATCGACAGAGCCCAGATCAGTCAATATCTTGATTCTCTGTTAGGAGATTCATTCAACTTGCTGAATTCCTTTACTGGTGGCTCTTTTGAACAGATGTCATTATTTGCATTGAATGTAACCCCGTACATTACTTCTTCCATTATCATCCAGCTTCTCACCATCGCCATCCCCGCACTCGAGGAGATGCAGCGTGACGGAGAAGACGGCCGGAAGAAGATGAACAATATTACGAGATTTGTTACACTCGGCCTTTCTGTCATGGAAAGTACCGGCCTGGCCATAGGTTTTGGACGACAGGGCCTTCTGACCAACTACAATGCACTCACAGTCTGTGAGATGATCGTATGTCTGACGGCTGGTTCCGTATTCATTATGTGGCTTGGTGAGCAGATCACAGATAAAGGGATTGGAAACGGTATCTCCATCATACTTTTGATCAACATCGTTTCCCGTATGCCAAGCGACCTTTATGGTCTCTATCAGAAGTTTATCCAGGACAAGCCTATTGGCGGTATTGTGATCGCCGTAGCCATCATCGCAGGTGTCATCATAGGAACGATCATGCTGACCATCCTGCTGAACGATGCAGAGAGAAAGATCCCGGTGCAGTACTCCAAGAAGCTTCAGGGAAGAAGACAGATCGGCGGACAGGGCTCTGTACTGCCTATCAAGGTTAACACTGCCAACGTTATTCCGGTCATCTTTGCTTCCTCACTGCTCCAGTTCCCCCTGGTGATCAAACAGCTCTTAGGCGCTGATCCCAAGGGAGTGGCAGGCGCTGTCTTAAACTGCCTGAACCAGAACAACTGGTGTGATCCGGAGCATCCTAAGAGGACCATCGGTCTTCTGGTATACCTGGTTCTGATTGTTTTATTTGCTTACTTCTACACCTCCATCACCTTTAATCCGATGGAGATCGCAAATAACATGAAGAAGCAGGGCGGCTTTGTCCCCGGTATTCGTCCGGGCAAGCCGACAATAGACTACCTCACTTCGATCCTGAATTATATTGTATTTATCGGTGCCATCGGCCTGTGCATCATTGCCACGATCCCGATCTTCTTTAATGGTTACTTCGGAGCGCATGTTTCCTTTGGTGGTACATCCATCATCATCGTATCCGGCGTAATCCTTGAGACGATCAAGCAGATCGAGTCACAGATGCTGGTAAGGCACTATACAGGGTTCCTGGTAGATTAAAAAAGAATAATGGGCTTGCTGCACAAAACAGCCCGCCCCCTAACCGGCAGGATTTCATGTATTGATATGCATGGGATCCTGCCTTTGTATATGATAGGGGAAACATCAGCCTATGGATCAGACCGGTTGCGTTTGCTTGTTTCGGTTCGCGCGCTGATTTACCGCCATTCGCGCAAAACTCGCTGCGCTCAGACAAGCGCTCGGTGGCGGTGCTAGCGCAAACCTCA
>CADBNQ010000337.1 GCA_902796045.1 uncultured Lachnospiraceae bacterium
ATCGATGTCATCTACATCAGCAAGGATGCCGGGATCAAGGAGGGGGATGAACTGGTCACCTCTCATATCAGCTCCAGGTATCTTCCCGGACTTCGAATAGGCACCGTCGGAAGCATCGCTACCGATTCTTCCAATCTGACAAAGTCTGCCAAGGTCACCCCGGTCGCAGATTTTCAGCATCTTGCCCATGTCCTTGTGATCACGGACTTAAAAGAGGTCCCGGAGGGGATGAAAGGGTCTGACTGAACATGATGAGACGAATTATTGCTACAGGAGCTATTATCATAGTATTTTTTGTACTGCAGACCTCGGTATTTGAGATGCTGAGGCTTGCAGATATCGTGCCGAATATCCTGGTGATCCTGGTTTCCTCCATGGCTCTCATGCGGGGACAGAAGACAGGGATGCTGGTTGGCTTCTTTTCCGGCCTGCTGGTGGACCTCTTTTTCGGCCAGTGGCTGGGGGCTTTTGCCTTCCTCTATATGGTATTCGGATTTGTGGATGGCTTTTTTAACAGGATATATTATGCGGATGATAATTTCCTGCCCCTGATCCTGATCGGGGCAAATGATCTGGCTTATGGACTTCTGATGTATGTTACCCACGGCCTGCTGAAGAATCATCTGCATTTTTTCTACTATCTGACATCGATCATTCTCCCTGAGATGGTCTACACGGTCGCAGTGGGTCTTCTCCTTTATCAGATCCTCCTGCGTCTGAATCTTCTGCTTGAGAGATACGAAGAGGGAAGTGCGGATATTGTTTAAACGAAAGAATATGACAACAGACAGCAATAAAATCACCAGGACTATTGCGGCATGGCTGTCCAACCGTCTGGTCATGGTGGGTATCCTGATCGGGGTCCTCTTTATGGCTCTGGTCTACCGGCTCTTTATCCTTCAGATCGTTGAGGGAGAGGAACACCTTGACAACTTTAACTACAAGGTGGAAAAGACCATAGAGACTGATGGTACCCGGGGCAATATTTATGACTGCAATGGTACCCTTCTGGCATACAACCAGCTGGCTTACACCGTGACACTGGAAGGAACCGACCGCACGGCCGAGATTGCCAGGGAGCGCAGTACTCCTGACCATGAGGTCTCGGAGAATACAGTGAGGAATGAGATTATTTATAATCTCATCCATCTGCTGGAGGGCAACGGGGATACCATATCTTACGACCTGCCCCTCACGGTGGACAGCGAAGGCCGGATTTCATTTACAGAATCCGGCGCAGCCCTGACACGGTTCAAGAAGGACGTGTACGGCATTGTAAATATAGAGAACCTGACAGGCGATGATAAGAAGAATGCTGAGAAGTGGCTGAATTCTACCCCTGAGGAGGTCTATGAGTACTTAAGACAGGGAACCGGCGGACCAGTGGGGACCGGATCCATGTTCGGGATCGATGACAGCTATTCTCTGGAGGATACGATCAAGATCATGTCTATCCGATATGATTCCTACATGAACCGGTATTCCCAGACCAGACCCATTACCATTGCCGCCAATATCAGTGAGAACAGCATTGCCCAGATCTCCGAGCATGCCGAGGAGTTCCCCGGTGTCTCCATCGAGGCTGATTCGCTCCGCAGGTACAATGAATCTCAATACCTTTCAGGCGTTATCGGTTATACCGGCATGATCTCAGAAAACGAGCTCACTGAGTATAATGAAGCAGGCGGGGATTACCAGATCAGTGATACTGTGGGAAAGACCGGTATAGAGAAGTCCATGGAGAGCGTTCTGCGCGGAAAGAAAGGACTGCAGAAAGTTCTGGTGGACAAGCTGGGCAAGATCATCAAGGTGGTCAGCACGACAGATTCGGCAGCAGGCAATGATATCTACCTGACCATTGACCTGAATCTGCAGAAGCATGCCTACAACATCCTTGAAAGAAGGCTGGCTGGTATTGTCCTGTCCCATCTGACGACCAGTGATGACCCGGGTACGGATAAGATGATTCCGGTGAAAGATCTGTATTATGCCCTGATCGATAACAATGTCCTCGACATTACCCGGCTGAATGCGTCCGACGCGAAGAGGAACGAAAAGGCCATATACAGCAAGTACACCAGAAAGAAGAAAGAGGTATTAAGAAGACTCAGAAAAGAGCTGAAAGAAGGAACCACTCCTATGAAAGACGAAGATGAGGAGTGGAGGGAGTATCTTTACTATGTCTACAACATGCTTGTGAATAATGAGATCATATCCAAGGCCCTTGTCGACAAGGAGGATCCCGTCTACCTGAAGTGGCAGGAAGAGGATATCAGTCTGAAGCAGTATCTGGTCCATGCCATCAGCAATGAGTGGGTCAATATCGGCGCTCTGGACATAAAATCGGATTATTATTCTGCCGATGAGATTTATAAGGAATTGATTAATTATACGATTGATACGTTGAAAACTGACCCATCTTTTGATAAAATCTTATATAAGTATATGATCAAAAATGGGGATCTCACCGGTAAGAATATCTGCATGCTCCTGTACGACCAGGGGATCCTGGATAAGAAAAAGGATGAGGATTACAGTCCCCTGGCCAATGACAAGATGCAGGCCTTTGACTTCATTAAGAAGAAGATCAATAATCTTGAGATTACGCCGGCCCAGCTGGCCCTGGATCCCTGCTCCGGTTCCGTGATCATCACTGATCCGAAGACCGGCGCGGTAAAGGCCATGGTATCTTATCCCAGTTATGACAACAATAAGCTGGCTAATTCTATCAATGCTGCGTATTTCAACTCTCTGAACAACGACAAGTCTTCTCCCATGCTTAACCGCTGCACACAGACCAGAACGGCGCCCGGTTCTACCTTTAAGCCGATCTCGGCGACAGCGATCCTTGAGGAGGAGATCGTTGATGAGAACGATTACATAAAGTGTACAGGTATATTTGATAAGATCACTCCGGCAGCCAAGTGCTGGATCTATCCCAATGCGCACGGCATGCTCAACGTCAGCGGCGCCATAGCAGTATCCTGCAACTATTATTTCTATGAGATGGGATATCAGCTTGGAACCACCGGAGGTACCTACAACAGCGAGAAGGGTCTGGAGAGACTGTCCAAGTATGCCGCACTGTATGGGCTTGACAGGAAATCAGGCGTTGAGCTGACCGAATATGAACCCCGTATCTCTGATGAGGACGCAGTCCGTTCCATCATCGGACAGGGTACGCACAGCTACACCCCCAGCCAGATAGCACGCTATGTGACTTCTCTGGTCAATGAAGACAACCTGCTCGGCCTGTCCCTGGTCTCAAAGACCACCGATGTGTTCGGCAAAGAGCTGTCAGGCTATGAGATGAAGAAGGAAGAAGCCCTGGATGTCTCTGATCACTCTTTTATGCTGATCAAGAGGGGGATGCAGGATGTGGTCAACGGGAAGGACAGTTCCATCAAGTATCTTTACAAGAACCAGGGCATGAAGGTGGCAGGAAAGACCGGTACGGCACAGGAGAACAAGAACCGGCCCAACCACGCCCTCTTTATATCCTATGCGCCCTATGATACGCCGGATATCACCATGACTGTAGTCATTCCAAACGGATATACCTCTTCCAACGCAGCTGAGGTAGCCAGAGACATATACAGGTACTATTTCGGGAAGGCAGACAAGAATGAGATCGAGAGCCGGACGGCTCTGATTCCGACCGGCCCGGACAGCAGTGCCGACTGATACTGAATTATACCAGAGACAGGGAGGAAGTATGAAAAGTTCCGTGATCATAAAAGGAAACAGGTACGGCTTTCAGATCGTACTCAATCCGGTTCTGCCCTTTGAGGAACTTCTTAAGGAGGTGGCGGCCAAATTCAGAGAATCTGCCGGCTTTTTCGACTCGGATAAAGCGGTGGCCGTGAGCTTTGACGGAAGGATCCTCACATCCGGAGAGCAGAACCTGCTGATAGACACCATTGTAGAGAACAGCGGGCTTTCCATCAGCTATATCATAGACGGGGCAGAGGCCTACGAGACACAGTATGCCAGAGCCATAAGCGCGGTCCGGGAAGCAGATTATTTCAGAGATCCGGAGCCGGAGCCGCCGGAAGAAGAGGAAGAACCGCCGGACGGCACTGACCAGATCGTTACGGAGTCTGTTCCGGAAGACCTTGTGGGCAAGGACGGACAGTTCTACAGGGGGACCCTGAGATCCGGCCAGAAGATTGAGGTGGACGGAAGCCTTGTGGTCCTTGGAGATATCAATCCAGGCGCCCAGATCGTAGCAGGCGGCAATGTCGTGATACTCGGATGCCTTAAGGGGGCGGTGTACGCCGGACATCCGGATGACAGGACTGCATTTGTTGCCGCCCTCCTGATGGAACCCATGCAGATCCAGATCGGTCCCTGCATCGCCAGAGCTCCTGACCAGAAGGGAAAGAAGGCCAGGACGCCCAGGAAGAAAAAAGAAGAGGTCCACCTGGAGGCGAAGATAGCATTTGTGGAGAATGACAATATCTTTATTGAGACCATCACCAGATCTCTGATCAATGAGATCAGTATGCAGTAATTATTAATTTAGATAAAGGAGATCTTTAAAATGAGCGAAGTAATAGTAATTACATCAGGAAAAGGCGGTGTAGGCAAAACGACAACGACCGCAAATCTCGGAACAGGCCTTGCCATGCATGGCAAGAATGTCGTCATGATCGATACAGACATCGGCCTGCGCAACCTGGATGTTGTCATGGGACTTGAGAATCGTATCGTCTACAACCTCGTAGATGTCGTGGAGGGGAATTGCCGGATCAAACAGGCCATGATCAAGGATAAGAGGCACCCCAATCTCTTCCTGCTGCCTTCCGCGCAGACCAGGGATAAGACTTCGGTGAGTCCTGAACAGATGAAGAAACTGGTGGATGAGCTCAGAGACGAATTTGACTATATCATACTGGACTGTCCTGCAGGTATTGAGCAGGGCTTTAAGAATGCCATCGCAGGCGCGGACAGGGCCATCATCGTGACCACCCCTGAAGTGTCAGCCATCAGAGACGCGGACAGGATCATCGGCCTCCTCCAGGCAAATGAGCTCAAGAAGATTGAGCTGGTGGTAAACCGGATCCGCATGGACATGGTCAAACGCGGCGATATGATGTCAGTAGATGATGTTCTGGATATTCTGGCCATCGACCTGATCGGCGTTGTACCTGATGATGAGAGCATCGTTGTAGCTACCAATGAAGGTGAACCGCTGGTGGGCAGTGATTCAGAGGCCGGCCGCGCCTATGAGAACATCTGCAGAAGGCTGATGGGCGAACAGGTTGACTTTATGGAGTTCAATACTGACGGCATTTTCAAAAAGATAATCAAGCTCTTTAAGAGAGGATACTAAAGGAGGAAGACTATGGGGTTCATGGATGCGTTTTTCAGGAGAAGATCTTCCGGTTCCACGGCTAAGGACCGGCTGAAATTTGTCCTTGTCTCTGACAGGGCTAACTGTTCTCCGGAAACAATGGAAATGATTAAAAACGATATTATCGCTGTAATATCAAAATATATGGAGATTGATACCCAGGGTCTGGATATACAGATTACCCAGACTCAGTCTGAGGGCGCCAACGGCAACGTGCCTGCACTCTATGCCAATATCCCTATTAAAGAGGTTAAATTTCACCAGAATAAGAACTAAGTTGCAGGGAGAACATCATGTTAAAGCAAAAATACCAGTTTAAGAATTATAACTGGTTTCTGGTTCTCGTTGTTTTAGCTATCAGCGGTCTGGGTGTCATATTCATCAACAGCGCGGACAGCACTTATACGATCAGGCAGTTTGTCGGCTTAATGTTCTGCGTGGCCGTGATGCTGCTTCTGTCGGTCGTGAATTATAACTATATCTGTGATTTCAGCAGGATTCTATACCTGCTGAATATCATCATCCTGATATTTGTCAAGTTTTTCGGCGTCAGAGTCGGGGGAGCCAGACGGTGGATCAATCTGGGCGTGACCAGGATTCAGCCTTCGGAGCTTTCTAAGATCATCATGATCATCTTCGTGGCAGTTTATATCCAGGAGCATGAGGAGGATTTCAATGAACCGAAAGTCCTGGCCAGGCTGGCCGGACTGTGCGCCCTCCCCCTCATACTGGTGGCAGCTGAGCCCGACCTGTCTACCACCGTGGACATCTTTATGATCCTGCTCACTGTCATCTTTGTCGGAGGACTCAGCTCCAGACTGATCAGAAGATGCCTTCTGGTTCTGGTACCGCTGGCTGTTCTGTTTGTCTGGTATATACAGACCCCCGGCCAGATTCTTTTAAAGGATTATCAGGTCACCAGGATCATGACTTTTATTGAACCCTCTAAATATCAGGATACAACAGCCTACCAGCAGCAGAATTCCGTGATGGCCATCGGCTCAGGACAGCTCTATGGCAAGGGACTGAACAACAACACGATCTCGGATGTCACGGTGACGGATACCGGCCTGGTCTCTGAACAGCAGACCGACTTCATTTTCTCGGTGATCGGTGAGGAGGCCGGATTTTTAGGCAGTATACTGGTGATTGGCCTTCTGGCTGCCATTGTGGCTATGTGTCTGGTGACAGCCTACCGGGCCAGGAACATCAGCGGCCGGCTGATCGCGGTGGGGATCGCCGCTCTGATCGGTTTTCAGTCCTTCATCAATATCGGTGTGGCGACCCAGCTTCTGCCCAACACCGGTCTGCCGCTGCCCTTTGTCAGTTACGGGCTTACCTCGCTGTTAAGCTGTATGGCAGGACTTGGAATGGTACTTAATATCGGATTGCAAAGACATTACTAGAATGGGGGTTGAAGTATGAATATCGGACTGATCGCTCATGACGGAAAGAAAAAACTGATGCAGAACCTGTGTGTTGCCTACAGGGGGATATTGAACAAACATGAGCTCTATGCGACAGCTACCACAGGGAGGCTGATTGAAGAAGTGACCAACCTCACAGTTCACAAGTACCTGGCAGGACCTCTGGGGGGTGAGCAGCAGCTTGGCTCCCAGATAGAACACAATCTGATAGATATGGTGATCTTTTTGAGAGATCCCCAGAATAAAAAAGGACATGAACCGGATATCTTCAATGTCATGCACCTTTGTGATGTGCACAATATACCGCTTGCCACCAACCTGGCTTCGGCAGAGCTTCTGATTAAAGCACTGGATCATGGAGATCTGGAGTGGAGGGAAATGTACCGATGAGAATACAGACCAAGCTGCTGCCCCTGGCCCTGGCCCTGATCCTGGTCTGCACAGGCTGCAGGGGCGCAGGCTCACTGAAGCTGGAGGACCCGTATGAGGAATACTTCAGCAGGCAGGAAGGTGTAAGGACCTATGCTCTTTCGGGCATGGCGGAAGATCTGGCAGTGATCGCGCCTGAGGACCAGACCGACCCGGACTATGACAGCCATGATTACGCTGACCTGCTGGTCAATGACACAAGCAATGAGGTCCTGGCCACCTACCGCTGTTTTGAAAAGGTCTATCCTGCCAGCACCACCAAAATCATGACAGCCCTTTTAGTCCTGGAGCATGGGAATTTTGATGATACGATCACCCTGGACCACAATATCGTCATGTCTGACGATGAGGCTGTGGTGAGCACCCTCTCCATGGGGGATACGGTCACTGTGGACGAAGTCTTCCACACCATGCTGATCAAGTCAGCCAATGACTGTGCCGTTATCCTGGCCGAATACATCGCAGGCTCGGAGAAGAAGTTTGCCAGGATGATGAATGACAAGGCCAGGGAGCTTGGGGCGACCCACACCCATTTTGTGAATTCCAACGGCCTGCATGATGATGACCACTATACGACAGCCTACGATATGTATCTGATCTTTAAGGCTGCAGCGTCCTATGATAAATTCGTCAACACGATATCCATGAAGAGCTACCAGATGACCTACCAGAACGCCCAGGGTCAGACGGTGAGTGAGTATATGCAGAGCACCAACCATTATCTGCAGAATGAATACTCACCGCCTGAGGGGGTCGTTATGTTTGGAGGAAAGACCGGAACGACCTCGCTGGCCGGATCCTGCCTCATACTCATGACCGAAAACCAGAAGAAAGAGCGCTTCTTTTCCATCGTTTTAGGGGCAAAGGAAAAGGAGGATCTTTACCGGTCCATGAACGAACTGCTAGAAAAAACAGTTAATTAGAGGTTGTACTTTTTTCATGGATAAACTATAATAAATCTGAAAAGCAGCTGGTGTCAGTTACTTTTAAGAAGTGTAAGGAGGAGATTGACATGATTGATATTATTGCCGGTTTGAAGGGACATGGTAAGACTAAAGTTTTGTTGCAGAAGGCGAACGATGACATTAAACTTACGCATGGTACAATCGTATATCTTGATAAAAACAGCAAACATATGTATGAGCTCAGCAATCAGATCCGCCTGATCGTTGTTCCAGAGTTCAACATTGCCGACACAGACATGTTTATCGGCTTTATAGCAGGGATCTTGTCCCAGGATCACGATCTTGACAAGATTTACCTTGACAGCTTCCTGACCATTGCTGTCATCGATGGCAATTTAGAACAGGTGCTGGACAGGCTTATGGAGATGTCTGAGCAGTTTGATGTAGATTTTATCATCTCAGCCTCCTGCGAGAAGAACGCTTTCCCGGAGAAATACCGGCAGTATGTTTCTATGGATTTATAATCACCAGACTCTGGATAGTTTGTACGATTATTCTGACAGGTGATGTCTGTTAAGGCCTCATATTTATATGGGGCTTTTGTTTTCGTATTATGGGATATTTTTCCAGGGGTTTTTTATATTTTGTTATTATGGGGAGTAAGATGGCAGAAGAGACTAAGAAGAAACGTCGGATTCATCTGAATATCGGACTCATCATTTTTATGACGATCGTGATCTACCTGACCGCTGTCGTGGTCAGGGATCTGGGCCGTGAGAAGCTGGCTGTCTATGAGGTAGGAGAAAGCCTGATCGATGATGAAATCAAAGGCTCAGGCGTGATCGTCAGAAAGGAGACCCTTTTAACTCTGAGCCAGGACGGGTATGTGAATTATTACCTCAAGGATGGGGCCAGGGTCAAGAAGGGGGGCGTCATGTACACCCTTGACAGCAGCGGAAGGATCACATCATGGCTGGATGAACTGGCCAAAGACAAAGACCAGGTCACGCCTGAGGAGAAACAACAGGTTTTTGAAGATCTGAAAACCCTGTCCGAGACCTTTTCGGACGATTCTTTTTCTGATATCTACGCTGTGAGGGATACCATCAGGTATGACCTAATGGCTTACTCTGATACGGTGATCTCTGACAATAAAAAGGAGCTTGAGAAGAAGTTCGGAAAGAACAGCTTTATCGAAGCCCGGGCTCCAAAGGCCGGACTGATATCCTATTATTCAGACGGCCTTGAGGGCATGTCTGAGAAGAATGCAGATGATTCTGTCTATGACCAGAAGGCTCTCATGAAGGACCTTCGGACCAGGGAGAAGATGGAGAAAGGGTCTCCCGTCTGCCGCCTGGTGACCAGCCAGAAGTGGCAGCTGCTTCTGGCAGTCTCAGAGGATGAGTATAACAGGCTGAGCAGCCTGAAGAAGAGGGATATCAATACGGTTGAGGTCACTTTTATGAAAGATGATTTTACGACAAGAGGGACTTTTGACTGTATGAAGAAAGGGGACAGACATTACGCGGTCCTCAGCTTTCAGGATTATGTCCAGCGTTATATCAATCAGAGGTATCTCTCAGTCAGGCTTCTTTTGTCCGAGACAAAGGGCTTAAAGATCCCCACAAGTTCTCTGGTGGAGAAGGAGGTTTACCGGATCCCTGCAAGATTCCTGGTCTGGACGAGCGACTCGGGTGATGAAGGGCAGGTTGCGGTCCTTGAGGTTGATAAAAAGGGGGAAAAGAGTCTGCGCAGACAGAAGGTGAACATCTACCAGAAAGACTCTGACTATCTCTGCATCAGCACGGACGGCCTCAAGAAGGGGGACGTCCTCTCGACCACCGGTATGACGGACAGGTTTAACCTGGTGGAGACCGTAAAGATCCAGGGCGCTTATATGGTAAACCGGGGCTACGCGGTCTTTAAGGCGGTGACGATCATCCGCCGCAATGAAGATTATTGTATCATTGCGCCGGAGGAGAGCAACCTGGTCCTTTATGACAGGATCATATTAAACAGCAGTACCATCCGGGAAAATGATGTCATATATTGATTTCTGACACACAATTCTCATGGTTTCATAAGAGAAATACGCAGGAAAGGATGCAGGAGACATGTTAACGGATAATCTCAGAACAGTGAAGGATAAGATAGAGGCAGCCTGCCGGCGCTGCGGCAGGGACCCGTCGGAGGTCACCCTGGTGGCGGTCAGCAAGACCAAGCCCCTCGAGGATGTGGAGATCCTCCTTGCGGCAGGACAGATGGATTTTGGCGAGAACTATGTGCAGGAGATCATTGACAAGGTCGAACACATAAGCCGGCCGGTAAACTGGCATATGATCGGCCACCTTCAGACCAACAAGGTCAGGCAGATCATGGGAAAGGTCTCCCTGATCCAGTCAGTGGATTCTCTTCATCTGGCTGAGAGGATCGAGAAGGAGGCGGCCAAAAAAGACCTGGTCTGCCGTATCCTTCTGCAGGTGAACGTTGCCGGGGAGGAGACAAAATTCGGCCTGTCCCCCCGGGAAGTCCCTGATCTGATCGAAAAGATCAGCCCCATGCCTCATGTCCGTATCGCCGGATTGATGACAAGTGCTCCTTTTGTTGAAAATCCTGAAGAAAACCGGTGTTATTTTCGGAAATTACACGATTTATTTATTGACATTCGTGAGAAAAACATTGATAATGTAGACATGGATATCCTGTCAATGGGTATGACGAATGATTATGAGGTCGCCATCGAAGAAGGGGCTACCATGATTCGTGTGGGGACAGCGATCTTCGGTGCGCGTAATTATGGCTGATACAAGGAGGTAACCGGTAATGGGATTCGCTGATAAGCTTTTGAACCTGATGAGATTTAACGAGCAGGATGAAGAATACGAAGAAGATTACGATGAAGAATACGAAGATGTAACTGAGGAGTACGATGACATAGAGGAAGAGGAGGTTGAGAAGAAACCGATCCTCTCCTTCAGGAAAAAGAAGAAAGAGGAAGAAACGGAAGAGATCGGCCGTTTTGAACCGGATAAAAGAGTGATCCCGTTCCACGGGCGGAAAGAAGAAGGTGAAATCGTGAAAGTAATCAAACCGCAGGAATTCAACGAAGCACAGATTGTAGCTGATTTTCTTAAGGAGGGCAAGACCATCGTGGTGAACCTGGAAGGCATCGAGATCAGTCAGGCCCAGCGCATCATCGATTTTATCGGCGGTGCCAGCTTTGCGGTGGATGGTTCGTTGAAAGCCATCTCCAACAACATCTTTATTGTCGCTCCAGGCAATATCGAGGTTTCCGGGGACTTAAGGGATGAGATCATCAGTGACACTATGCTGTCACCCGAGCTGACCAAGTTTTAAAGACCTATGATGGCACAGAAACTGGAAGTTGCTTCCGATGGAAAAAGAATCTATGACATCGTGATTGATGACAGCTTTTCAGGTCTGGCCGGTGAACTCTCCGGACTGGGCCTCGGCAGGAAGAAGCTTTGCATCGTGACCGACAGTGGAGTGGCAGACTATTACCTGGAGAAGGTGAAGGGTCTCCTGGCCGACAGCTGCGTCAGGCTGGAGGCCTTTGTCTTTCCTGAGGGGGAGCGGTCGAAGAATCTGGACACAGTGGCCAGGCTCTACAGATTTCTGATCGACACCAGGTTCGACAGGAAGGATATGCTGCTGGCTCTGGGTGGAGGAGTCACCGGAGATCTGACAGGATTTGCGGCGGCAACTTACCTGCGCGGCATTGATTTTGTCCAGGTTCCCACCAGTCTGCTGGCCCAGGTGGACAGTTCCATTGGCGGCAAGACCGGAGTGGACCTTGAGGCCTGGAAGAACATGGTGGGCGCTTTCTATATGCCCAGACTGGTTTATACCAATATCAGGACCCTGAAGACCCTGCCTGACAGGCAGTTTCGAAGCGGTCTCGGAGAAGTGATCAAGCATGGTCTGATCCGAGATGGCAGATACTTTGACTGGATCAGGGATCACAAGGAACAGATCCTTGCCCGCGATCCTCACATCCTTGCGGATTTAGTTGAAGGCAGCTGCCGGATCAAGCGGGATGTGGTGGAGGAGGATCCCAGAGAACTTGGGATCAGGGCTCTGCTCAACTATGGCCATACCCTTGGCCATGCCATTGAGAAGCTGACTGATTTCACATTGACCCACGGAGAGTGCGTGGCCATAGGATCCCTGCTGGCAGCAGGCCTGTCCCGTGACCGAGGCTGGCTCAGCCGTGAAGAGTATCAGGAGATCCGCGGTCTGTATGAGTATTTTCGCTTTCCCATGAACTTCGGCCATCTGGCGGCAGAAGATATCGTAGAGGCAACAAAGCACGACAAGAAGATGGAGGGCGGCAGCCTCAAGTTTATCCTTCTTAAAAGGCCGGGAGAAGCAGTAATCTGCACAGATGTCAGTGACCGTGACCTGATCCGGGTTCTGGAGGCAGAGATATGATGAAGAAATGGACCTGGTTTTTTGGGGGGCTGGCTGGACTGGTCCTGCTTGACCAGCTTGTAAAGCTGTGGGTCCTCAACGATTTAAAGCCAGGGGGGCCTATTGTCCTGATCCCTGGCGTTCTGGAATTTCTCTATGTTGAAAACAGGGGAGCGGCTTTTGGGATCCTGCAGAACAGACAGTGGCTTTTTGTGGTCATCACAGCCATCGTTCTTTTAGGGGTCATCCGGCTTTATCCCCGCATACCGGAAGGAAGGCATTTCCTTCCTTTGCGTCTGTGTGCAGTATTTATCTCGGCAGGGGCTGTCGGCAATGTCATAGACAGGCTGTGCCGGAGTTTTGTTGTGGACTTTATCTATTTTAAACTGATTGATTTCCCTGTCTTTAATGTGGCGGACATCTATGTGACCTGTTCTGCCTTTGCTCTGATTGTTCTCTTTCTCTTTTTCTACAAAGAGGAGGAGATTGCTCCCATCTTTCCTGGGAGTCACAAAGGGTGATTATAGCCTCCGGCGCCAGGAATGCCGGGGCGTTCTTGATAGGGACGGGAGAAAACATGTCTGAAGAAGAGAGATATTGTTATACCGTGACCGGAGACTATGAGGGCATGAGGCTTGACCAGTTTCTGGCAGGGGAGTTAAAAGATCACTCCCGCTCATATATACAGAAGCTGATCAGGGAGGGACGCGCCAGGGTTAACGACCGCAGCGTCAAGCCTTCCGCCAGGATCAGCGCGGATGATCAGATCCTCATGGTCATGCCTCCCCCGGCAGAGCTTGCTGTGCTTCCGGAGGAGATGGCGCTTGACATCCTCTATGAGGACGAGGATATCATCCTCATCAACAAGGGCAAGGATATGGTCGTCCACCCATGTCCGGGAAGGTATTCAGGCACCCTTGTGAATGGCCTTCTCTGGCATTGCCGGGAACAGCTGTCAGGGATCAACGGTGTGCTTCGTCCGGGGATCGTCCACCGGATCGATAAGGACACGACGGGCGTCCTGGTGGTCTGCAAGACAGACCTGGCCCACAAAAGTCTGGCTCTGCAGCTGAAAGAACACAGTATCAACCGCAGGTATGAGGCCATCGTCTACCATAATTTCAGCCAGGAGGAAGGGCTCGTTGATGCCCCCATAGGCAGGGATCCCGGGGATCGTAAGAAGATGGCGGTAGAGTACAAAAAGGGCAGACCGGCTATTACCCACTACCGGGTGCTCAGCCATCTGAACCACCGCTTTAATCATGTGGCGTGCAGACTGGAGACGGGACGGACCCACCAGATCCGTGTTCACATGGCCAGTATCGGCCACCCCCTGCTGGGAGATTCTGTCTACGGGCCCAGAAAAGTGCCGGCAGATGTTCCCGGGGCCGCCTCGCTGAAAGGACAGTGCCTTCACGCAGGACTATTAGGATTCGTCCATCCCAGGACAGGTCTCTATGTGGAGTTTGAGGCTCCGCTTCCAGACTATTTTGCAAGGCTTCTTGAGCAGTTAGGACAGTGATCCGGGAGGAACACTATGGGAAAACTAGTAAGGATACTGGCGCTTCTGGCGCTGGTCGCAATCATCGCCACAGGTTTCATCCAGTGGAACGCCTATCAGACCAAAAAGGAACTCAGGGCGGATGCCCTCCTCTATTTTAAGGAGGAGGATTACACAAAGACGATCGGCTACCTGGAGAAGGCGCTGAAAGTGAAATGCCTGTTCGGGGGGAATATCGACCGGGATATGCAGTGCTATCTGGCTGAGAGCTACCTGGATATGGATGACTATGAGAAGGCAGAGCAGATCTACCAGAAGCTTCAGAAGAAGGAACCGTCCAATGCTCTCTACTATCTGCAGGAAGGAGTCTGCAGCAAGGCTTCGGGAGATTATGAGCAGGCTATGGAGATCTTCCAGAAGGGCTGGGAGAAGACCAGGGATCCTGCCTTCCTGTCCAGGATCTGTGAGATCTATATAGAACAAAAAGAATATGACAAGGCACTTGATTATGCCAGACAGGGCATGAACGGCGGGGATACTGCCGGCGCGGAGCTTATGTATGAGCTGATCATCATCTACGAGAAGTCTGAGGATTATGATAAGGCCTATGAGGCCGCAAAGGAATACTGTGACTTGTATCCGGATGACGAACGTGCCAGAAAAGAACTCATCTTCCTGTCTTCAAGGATCTAGGGCTAGAACAAAGTCCGCAAGCGGACTTCAACTTCCCAGCCCCTCAGTCTTGAGGGGAGCGTAGCAGGACTTTACGCGCCGCCGCACGGCAGCACAGCTGCCTTCCTCTGTGCGGCGTGTGCTTCTCGTCTCTCGACTCGGTCGGTGCTTCTGCTTCGCAGAGTCGTCCACTGGACGACCGCACCCCCCGGAGGG
>CADBNQ010000338.1 GCA_902796045.1 uncultured Lachnospiraceae bacterium
CTCTGGATATGCATGAGAGCGTATATATGCATCTGCTGGATATGCATGAGGGGTCACATCGTATCGGTTGGATATGAATGAGGTGTTCAGATGTACATCGCTGAGCATGACTGGGGTGTTCACAATGAGCTGTTTCATAAGCCGTAAGAAAGACAAGATTTCTGCTGTATTTGAAGCGGTAGGAACAGATGCAGATGAGGAAAGCTTCATAGCTACTTTCAAAAGGCTCTATCCAAACGACTGGTTGAGAATCAATGAAAGATGGCAGCTCGAAGAAGACAGCACTCCGCCTGGTAAGAAGCACTCCATGCAGCATCCCGATGTGTACATGAAGGAAATGTACAGGAACCACAGGGAAAGGCTTATACGCTAGAGGCCTTAGAGGATAGAGGAAGATTAGATGGTAATAATTTGGATTATCCTTTGGATAATTGCAATAGCTTTTGTGGCTGCTTTGATTGCAGGCCTTGCTGATATTGGAAAGAAGAGTGCTCACAAGCCTTATGGTCCGTATGAGCGATTCCTTAAAAGGCCGCTCGACGCATTTTTGGCGACAGGTGCCATTATCGTACTTTCCCCGATATGGATTGTAGTTGCCATACTTGTAAGAATAAAACTTGGCAGTCCTGTTCTTTTCACCCAAGATAGGCCAGGGAAAGACGAGAAGGTATTCAGGCTTTATAAATTCCGGACTATGACGGATGAACGTGATGCAAATGGTGAGTTATTACCAAATGATAAAAGACTCGTTCCATTTGGCCGTAAACTGAGATCTACATCCCTAGATGAGCTCCCTGAACTGTTGAATATAGCAAAGGGAGATATGTCTATTATAGGACCTCGACCGCTACTAATACGGTATCTACCAGCTTATACAGCAGAAGAAAAGCATAGGCACGATGTTAGACCTGGATTAACTGGGCTGGCGCAGGTGAATGGTAGGAATTTTGTTAAGTGGGATCAGCGGCTTGCATATGATGTTGAGTACGTAAAGAATATTACTTTCATAGGCGATTTAAAAATCTTTATGAAAACTATTGGGAAGGTTTTTTCTCACAGTGATGTGGCAGAAAACCCCGATGACATAGATGAAGGATATCTTGACGAAATACGTGGTGTGAATCGAGGAGAATAATGAAGACAATTTTAGTTACAGGCATCGGTGGCCTTACACCGAGATCGATTGTAACGATTATAAAAGAAAAGCATCCAGATTATAAAGTCATTGGATGTGACGTTGAGAAAAAAGCTATGGGCTTCTTTATGAAGACCAAAGACGGCCAAAGTCTTGTTGACGAATATTATATCGCTCCTCGCTGCGATGCCCCGTCTTATTTTCCGTGGATTGAAAAACTTATATCGGAAAAAGGTGTGGACTACGCATTTGTTCAGCCTGAAAGTGAAATAGTCTTATGGGGGGACTACTATGAGAAAAATGGTAGGTTCCCTTGTCCTGTGTTTATGGGATGCAAATTATTGTCCGAATCTCTGCGGGATAAGTCCATTATGGCTGACCTTCTGGAAGGTACCAATTTCATTCCCCAAACCATAAAGGTTACTCAGGCTAATCCGCGTTTTGAAGATGTGGAGAAAGAGATCGGCTTTCCTTGCTGGATCAGAGCAACAGAAGGAACTGGTGGATTAGGAAGCCTACGTCTCGATGATATCAGCAGCTACAAAAGTTGGCTGTTCATCAATAGTCGAATTCCAGAGTTTACTGTGTCAGAGTTCCTCACTGGGCGTCATCTTGCGAATCAGATGCTTTACTACAACGGTGAATATGTTAAGGGTGCTGCGTTGGAATGTGTTGAGTATGTCATGGCGAATACAGCGCCTTCTCATGTGACAGGGAATACTCACTTTGGCCGCTTCCTTAATGAAGACAGGATTAACAAGTTCTGTGATGACTGTATCAAGTATCTGGAAAAGAAACTGGGAGTACCTGCTCATGGAATCTTGTCTTTCGATTTAAAAGAGGACAAAGACGGCAATATGAAGGTCACGGAGGTCAACATCCGTCATATGGCATACACAGGTGTTATGGCTCATGTGGGATTTGATTTGATTGAGGATACTATTCGTATTATGGAAGATGGGAATGCGGATAACGTGGCTCGTGATCAGTATCACCATTATGAAAAGCCCTATATCTTCCTGCGAGATGTGGATGTCGAACCAATTATTTTGGATAGCGAAGAAATATTCGATGATCCGAGAGCACAACTATAAATACTGGCAGATGCTTGTAAATGGGGATGTTTGGAATGAATGTATTGTTCTTAAGCTTGATGGGGTACAGCTCGATAAAAAACCGAGATATATATACAGACCTTTTGCGTGAGTTCATTAATCAAGGACATAAGGTTTATGTTGTCTCTCCTGCGGAAAAGCGTCAAGGAATTGAAACTGGCCTCATCAAGGAAGAGAACAGTACCATTCTGAGAGTTAAAACCGGAAATATTCAGAAAACAAATCTGATTGAAAAGGGCATCTCAACAATAATGTTGGAGCCGCAGTTTGTGGCGGCGATAAAGAAGTATTTTGGGAATGTAAAATTTGACCTCATTCTTTATAGTACTCCTCCAATCACGATAGCGAAGGCCGTCGAATACGTGAAGAAACGCGATGGCGCAACAACATATCTGATGCTGAAGGATATTTTTCCGCAGAATGCTGTTGACATAGGGATGATGACTACATCTGGAGTAAAGGGGCTGCTGTATAAATCCTTTAGAGCGAAAGAAAAGAAACTCTATGCGTTATCCGACCATATCGGCTGTATGTCGCAGGCAAATGTGGATTATGTGCTGAAGCATAACCCGGAGATACCAAAGAAGCAGGTTGAGATCAGCCCTAATTGTGTGGAAGTTACCGACATGAGCGTATCGGAAGAAGACAAGAAATTGATGCGCGAGAAATACGGTATTCCGCAAGATAAGGTTGTTTATCTGTACGGCGGCAATCTTGGAAAGCCTCAGGGAATTGATCACATGATTGAGTGCTTTAAAAGTCAGAAAGATAATCAAAAAGCATTCTTTCTGATTATCGGATCTGGCACAGAGTTTGGAAAAATAGAAGAGTGGGTAAAAACAGAACCACAGACAAATGTAAAACTGATGAACAAACTTCCTAAAGAGGACTATATCCGCATGGTAGGTAGCTGTGATATCGGTTTGCTTTTCTTGGATCATAGATTCACGATTCCGAATTTCCCAAGCAGGCTTGTAGATTATATGCAGTCGAAGCTGCCAACCCTGGCATGCACTGATCCTAATTCTGATGTGGGGCAGGTAATGATTGACGGTGGATTCGGCTGGTGGTGCGAAAGCAATAGCACTGAGGCGTTTGGGAAAGCTGTTGAAGAATCAATGAATGCTGATCTAAAGGCAATGGGAGATAGGGCTTTTAACTATCTTGACGAAGTTTGGAATGTTAAGAAGCAATATGCCGATCTTGCGAAGAGCATAGGTTGGAAACAGTAATACCTTAGACGTCTCTTTAGGGAGGAAACAGATGAAAGCGCTTGTTGTTGCCGATGCACATTTATATAAAACACCAGACGGAAAAGTATGGACTAAAACCATATATGGCAATGACTTCTGGCAAAGATACCTTGAGGTATTTGACTCGATAGATATTGCTGCAAGGATGTGCGAAAGCTCTTATGAAGAAGTAAAAGGTTTTTTGCGAGTAGATGGAGACAATATTTCTTTCAAGCCAATGCCAATGGCAAGAGGCGGAAAAGAATATATCAAGCATTTGCCTCAAATACTAAAAAGAGCTCGAGAAGTAACTAAGGATGAAGTTTGTGCGATAGTTCGTTTGCCATCAATTATAGCAACGTTTATATATCCTCATATTGTTAAGCAGAAAATACCCCATGGGATTGAAGTTGTCGCAAACCCCAATGAAACTTTTTCAAATCCTGTTATTAGAAGGATTCTTACAAGTCAATTAAAGAAAGCAGCACAAACAGCTAATGGAGCTGCTTATGTTACGCAGTTTGCTCTCCAGAAACAATACCCTTCATATGCCAGTACTCATGGAGCTGATAACGACCATTTTGAAGAGTATTACTCATCGATCACCCTTTCGCCAGAGAGAATTGGCAAGCCTAAAAGATATGAAGGGAAAGAAAAGTTTAGTCTAGTCCATACATCGAATAGCATCAGCCATGATGAAAAAGGGCATTCGGTAGTTATAAAAGTGATAAAAGCATTACGTGATAAGGGATATGACGTAGAAGTCAATTTCATTGGCGATGGTTCGATGCGTCCCACTTTTGAAAAAATGTCTGAGGATCTTGGAATCGGGAATTACGTTCATTTCACAGGATGGTTATCATCAAGCGATGAGGTTGCAAGGGTTTTGAGCGAGAATGATATCTTTATCTTTCCAAGCATTTCAGAAGGCCTTCCAAGATCTGTTATTGAAGCAATGGCAGTTGGATTGCCCTGTGTGGCTTCAAATGTTGGAGGGATACCTGAACTAGTTACGGAAGAGTATGTATTCGACCCAAAAGATGTTGACGGTTTTGCTTCGGCAATCGAAAAATTGATCACCCACCCTAAGTTGATGGATGAAGAAAGTCTACGAAGTATCCAAAAAGCAAGTGAATACACTACTCCGGTATTACAGAGTAGAAGGAACGCCTTTTATTCGAAGATAAGAGATCTTGCAAACAATTGAAGGAGATAATTGAAAATGAAACTTTACGATCAGCTCGTTGATAAGGAAGCAAAATTGTCCCTGGTAGGTCTCGGCTATGTTGGTATGCCTATCGCAGTGGCCTTTGCCCGGAAGATAAATGTTATTGGTTTCGATCTTAATGCGAAGAAGATTGAGATGTATAAGCATGGCATCGACCCCACTCATGAGGTTGGTAACGAAGTTATTTCCAAGACCACTGTGGAATTCACCGCGGATGAGACCCGCCTGCGTGAAGCGAAGTTCCACATCGTTGCTGTTCCTACCCCTGTCAATGATGACCATACGCCAGATTTGAGTCCGGTGGAAGGCGCAAGCACTATCCTTGGTCGGAATTTGACCAAAGGCTCAGTTGTTGTCTTCGAGTCTACTGTTTATCCCGGCGTGACGGAAGACG
The DNA here is from genome assembly GCA_902796045.1 of uncultured Lachnospiraceae bacterium. GTDB lineage: Bacteria > Bacillota > Clostridia > Lachnospirales > Lachnospiraceae > Anaerobutyricum. The sequence goes on from CADBNQ010000338.1 coordinate 5,105, forward strand.
TATGCGTACCAATTCTTGAAAAAGAATCTGGGCTGAAATGCGGTGTGGATTTCAAGATTGGCTATTCCCCTGAGCGTATAAATCCCGGTGATAAAGTGCACCGCCTTGAAACCATCAAGAAGATTGTTTCCGGTATGGATGAGGAGACACTGGATTGTGTAGCGAAGGTTTATGAACTGGTTGTTGATGCCGGTGTTCATCGTGCCGAATCCATCAAGGTTGCAGAGGCTGCAAAGGTTATTGAAAACAGCCAGCGCGACATCAA
>CADBNQ010000339.1 GCA_902796045.1 uncultured Lachnospiraceae bacterium
ACGTATATTATGCTTACAATGCTTCTGCCTTGGGAGACGCCTGCCTTCATTACAGGGATGGCTACCCTAATTCGAAGCTCCTGCACCGTTTAGCAGACAGCGCCCTTGTGACAGATGGGAAGAACTGCTACGAGAACGATTCCGCCACCCGGGCGGCGAACTTTATCCGGACCATGGATAAAGAGCGAACCAGCAGGACGAAGGCAGAGAAGGCCTGGCAAAAAGAGAAGAAAACTTTGCCTGAAGGCCAGTCCTACATCTTCCGACATCATGGCAATTCCATGACTATGACCTTGTACGATGACTATATCTGTCTGAAGAACATGGACGAAAAAGAGACCTGGTATAAGGCTGCCCGGAAGGATATCAGTGTCCTGAAAAAAGCTTTCGTTGTACCGGCTGAAGAGGTTGAAGGCGGAGGGGACGAAAAGTCCGGATCCTCATCTTCTGAAGACCAGTCCCACGAGAAAGAGATTGAAGAAGAGAGCAGTGTTTCTGAAACGGAAGAGTAACATAAGATTTTGTGCCTGATGCTGATATTTTATCCTGATCCGGCAAAAAAGATATAGACGAAACTGCTATTTTATGAGAAAATATTTATACTGGTGAGGACAATGTTTGACTTGGGGATTACATCAGGTTCGATTGAAATATGTCTTTCACTTTTCCATACACCGGTTATCTGAAGATGCCGCATGGAACATCTCGTTTAATTTCACTGAAAGGAGTTATAACATGATTATCTCACAAGAAGTTGAAAAAATGTGTCCAGTAACACAGGGTGCACGTCACGGGGCTGCTCCGATCCCGGAGGAGGCAAAGTGGGTCAAGGTCAGAGGAGTGAAGGACATCTCCGGTTTTACACATGGTATTGGCTGGTGCGCTCCCCAGCAGGGCGCCTGTAAGCTGACTCTTAATGTAAAAGAGGGTGTCATCCAGGAAGCTCTGGTCGAGACAATCGGATGCTCCGGTATGACTCATTCCGCAGCCATGGCTTCTGAGATCCTTCCGGGCCTTACTGTTCTGGAAGCTCTTAACACTGACCTTGTCTGTGACGCCATCAACACAGCCATGCGTGAATTATTCTTACAGATCGTTTACGGACGTTCTCAGTCCGCATTTTCCGAGGATGGTCTCCAGATCGGTGCCGGGCTTGAGGATCTGGGCAAGGGCTTAAGGTCTCAGGTTGGTACCATGTACGGTACTCTGCAGAAGGGACCCCGTTATCTTGAGATGGCAGAGGGCTATGTGACAGGAATCGCTCTGGATGATAATGATGAGATCATCGGCTACAAGTTTGTCAGCCTTGGAAAGATGACAGACTTTATCAAGAAGGGTGATGACCCCAACACTGCCTGGGAGAAGGCATCCGGACAGTATGGCCGTGTGGCTGATGCTGTTAAGATTATTGACCCCAGAACAGACGAAGTGATTTCATAATTGTTTTGATATTTTCGGAGGTAAGAACAATGGCATTATTTGAATCATATGAAAGACGAATTGATAAGATTAATTCTGTACTGGCTAATTATGGGATCTCTTCTCTTGAGGAAGCAGAGAAGATCACAAAGGATGCCGGCCTTGACGTATACGGCCAGGTAAAGGCTATTCAGCCTATCTGCTTTGAGAATGCATGCTGGGCTTACACAGTAGGTGCAGCTATCGCCATCAAGAAGGGCGCACGCAAGGCTGCAGAGGCAGCAGCAGCCATCGGCGAAGGCCTTCAGGCTTTCTGTATCCCCGGCTCTGTAGCCGATAACCGTAAGGTCGGACTTGGACACGGTAATCTTGGAAAGATGCTTCTGGAAGAGGAAACAGAGTGCTTTGCTTTCCTGGCTGGACATGAGTCCTTTGCAGCTGCTGAGGGAGCCATCGGTATCGCCGAGAAGGCCAACAAGGTTCGTACAAAACCTCTTCGTGTCATCCTGAACGGACTTGGCAAGGATGCCGCACAGATCATCTCCAGGATCAATGGATTTACCCATGTAGAGACAGAGTATGATCCCTATACCAACACTGTAAAAGAAGTTTTCAGAAAGTCTTATTCTGACGGGCTTCGTGCCAAGGTAAACTGCTACGGTTCCAATGACGTGCAGGAAGGCGTTGCCATCATGTGGAAGGAAGACGTAGACGTCTCCATCACAGGTAACTCCACCAATCCTACCCGTTTCCAGCATCCGGTAGCAGGTACCTACAAGAAAGAGCGTACTGAAGCAGGGAAGA
>CADBNQ010000340.1 GCA_902796045.1 uncultured Lachnospiraceae bacterium
AACGGATGAATCAGACAACGATGCGGCGCCTGATTTCAATCGGTATGTTACTCATACTTGTTGCGCTGTTCGCCGGACTCGCAGGTACGGGTGAAGGAAAGTTCTTCAATGAAACCAACCTGATCGAGATCGTCAGGAACGCATCCATACCGGCGATTATAGGTGTAGGTATCACCTATGTCATCATCACGGCAGGCATCGATCTTTCAACGGGCAGCATGCTGGCGCTGGTCGGCATGGTAATGGCAAACATTTATGTCTACACGCTGCTGCCTATTCCGGTGATGATCCTTGCAGGACTCCTGGTAGGTCTGGCCTGTGGTTTGATCAACGGTTTTATTGTTGCCAAATTAAATGTCCCCGAATTCATCGGTACATTGGCAACGATGCTCATTTTCAGGGGATTAACTTACATCATCGCAGTTAAAAACGATATCGGGGCGATCGAGAGTGTGCGTATGAACCACTCTCAGTATGCATTCCTGGGTTCAGATGTACTGTACTATGGACTCTATTATGTTATCATCGCCATGGTGATCATTGTAGCCATCGGACAGATTATTCTGAAGTATACCCGCTTCGGAACCAATCTCTACTCTGTGGGCGCCAGCAAAAAGGCTGCAACACTTTCCGGTATCGATGTCATGAAGACAAGGATCATTGCCTATGTCATCACCGGCTTTACCGTAGCAGTCGGTGCAGTATTCATGACGGCCAAACTGCAGAGTACCACTGCTAACCTCGGAACGGACTTCGAGTTCGATCCGATTGCCGCAGCGGTTGTAGGTGGTGTGGCCCTTTCAGGCGGATCCGGTGACGTGATCGGAACCCTGATCGGTGCCCTCTTTATGGCGACACTTGATAATGGTGTTAAGATGCTGGATATGAACGCATCTTATCAGTATATTGTAAAAGGAACTATCATTATTGCGGTCGTGATTTTTGATGCTTTGTACAAGAGGCGCATTGATCGCAAGGCAAAAGAAGAAGGAGCAAAGGAGGGGCTTGAATAATGGCAGGAAATACGATTTTAGAAGCCAAGAACATCTATAAGAGCTTTTCCGGTGTTCCGGTTCTGCAGGATGTTCATTTTGAAGTAAAAGCCGGAGAAGTCCACGCTCTGATGGGAGAGAATGGTGCCGGCAAATCCACATTGATTAAAATCATTACCGGCGTTTACGCCAAGGATGACGGTCAGATATACTGGGAAGGCCAGCCTGTCGAGATCAACACCTATCAGGACTGTCAGAAACTGGGCGTAGCATGTATCTACCAGGAACTTTCTGTTATCCCGCCTCTTACTGTGGCGCAGAATGTATTTCTTGGGAGAGAGCCGCGCAAGGGTCCGTTTATCGACTATGCAAAGATGAACAAGATGACCCAGGAACTGATCGACAAATATCAATTCCCCCTGAAACCCACGACCATTGTGGACAATCTGGGAATCGGCCAGAGGCAGCTGATTGAGATCCTGAAAGGTTTATCTCAGAATTCCAAGCTTCTGATCATGGACGAGCCTACGGCATCCCTTTCCGGAAAGGAAGCGGAGATGCTCTTCAAGATCATCCAGACACTGCGCAGTGAAGGTGTGTCCATCATCTACATCTCTCATCGTCTGGAAGAAGTCTACATGCTGTCTGACCGTCTGACCATCCTGCGTGACGGCAAGAACGCAGCAGTTCTGGAGAAAGAGGATATCATTCCTGCCAAAGTGATCGAGACAATGATCGGTAAAGTGGTAGATGAGTCCGCAGGCTCCAAGAAGATGCTGCATTCAAACGATGAGGCAGAAGTAAGGCTGGATGTTAAGGGACTGACAGATAAGACGGACCGCTACCGCAACATCAGCTTCCAGGTACACAAAGGAGAGATCCTTGGCCTTGGCGGCCTGATTGGTGCCGGACGTACAGAAGTTGTCCGTGCCATCTATGGTGTGGATAAAGCAGCTTCCGGAGAGGTTTATCTGGACGGCAAGAAACTTGATCCATCTCCTAAGGCCAGCATTCTGGAGGGAATCGGATTCGTTCCGGAGGACAGAAGAAACCAGGGATTCATTCCCCTTCTGTCAACGACAAAGAATGTCGCGCTTACCAACTATGATATTGTTAAGATTCAGGGTACATCCATATCCGATGCTGATGAGCTGGCTATGAGCAAGAGAGCCATCGAAGCCATTGACATCCGTCCTGCTGATCC
>CADBNQ010000341.1 GCA_902796045.1 uncultured Lachnospiraceae bacterium
ACGATCGGGAACAGGATCCGTTCTGTCTTAGTCACCGGCCGAAGCTGCTCCATCTTGATCTTTCTCTCCTTCTCCGTAGTCAGAAACTTCATGATAGGCGGCTGGATAATAGGCACCAGGGACATGTAGGAGTAGGCAGCAACGGCAATGGGGCCCATCAGACCTGTCTGTCCCAGTTTCCCGGCCAGAAAGATCGATGTCGGGCCGTCAGCACCGCCGATGATGGAGATAGCAGCTGCCGCTTTGTTATTAAATCCCATAAATATGGCCAGAAAATAGGCACTGTATATACCGAACTGGGCCGCTGCCCCCAGCAGGAAGCTCATGGGGTTGGCAATCAGAGGCCCGAAATCAGTCAGGGCTCCAACTCCCAGAAAGATCAGGGATGGAAGGATGCTCCATTCATCCATCAGGTAGAAATAGTGCAAAAGTCCATTATCGGCCATAATATCCGGGTAAAGATTCACCAGGAGCATGCCAAAAGATATGGGCACCAGCAAAAGAGGCTCATACTCCTTCACAATCGCCAGATAAAGAAAGCATAAGGCCACCAGGATCATGACATAATTCCCCGGTGTCAAAGAGGCGAATCCTGTCTGGCGGGCCAGATTGATAAATGTCTCGAATATTTGATTCATAGGGTCATACCTCCAGATCAGACATCATTGGATCAGTCCATCGTCGCAAGGAGGTCACCGCCCTCCACCTGGTCACCTACAGCAACCTGTATACCGGCGATCGTTCCATCCTGAGGCGCGCAGCTCTCATTTTCCATCTTCATGGCTTCAAGGACCAGGACCACATCCCCTTTGCTTACTGTATCACCGGAAGCAGCCTTGATGGCCACGATCTTCCCGGGCATGGGGGAATTGATTTTGATACTGCCTGCTGCTGCGGCTGCAGCAGGTCCTGCGGTCCGCACGGGCGCTGCAGCTGCCTGAGCTGCTGCCGGCGGGGGCACGATCACTGCATCACCGGCTTCTTCCAGCTCCTGAACTGCCACATCATAAGAGACACCATTTACAATAATTCTATAATTCTTCATGATTATCCTCCTGAATCGTTTATGTTTATTAAAAGCGAATATTGTCCCTTTTTAAAGAAAAGGGAATCACATTCAAGACTCGCTCTTAACGTCTGTTCTTAGTCTGTACTCTTTTAATGGACCGTACGACCAGCTTGTCCTTGCTGACAGGCCCTCCCATGGAAGCAAGAATCGCCGCGGTGATCACGGCCACCAGCTCTCCATCGTGGATCAGGTTCTCCTCTTCCTTATGGGCCTGCCCCCTGGTCTCCTCATCGATGACCAGAGCAGGGCGCTTCGGGGCCGGTCTCTGAGAAAGCAGCTGAAGGCTCTCTTCCTTCTTTCTCTTCTTTCTGTTTTCCAGGCGGACCTGAAAAGCAGGGATATATTTAAACAGCATAATCACCAGGGATATAAAGATCAGTACAAGAAATACCGTTCCCATTCCCATCAAAGTGTTAAACAGGGCTGTTACCATCTTATCTGCCATGCTCTCACCTCACTAAATGCTACTGTGTTTTTTCCTGACAGGAGCCACCTTTTTGCCAAACAGCATCTCAAATGCCGCAATCAGCCGTTTTCTGCTGGCGTCAGGCTCAATGATATCGTCAATATAGCCTCTCCTCGCGGCGGCAAGGGCGCTGGCCTGCTGGTCCCTGTAAAGGGCTGTCTTCTCTCTGATCATGCCTTTCTGGTCTTCTCCGGCGGAAATCTCCTCCGCATAGATGATCCTGACTGCCTGTTCGGCATCCATCAGACCGACGGAAGCATCCGGCCATGCCAGGACAAAATCAGCCCCGATGGCTCTGGCATTCATCACAATGGCAGCAGTCCCGTAGGCCTTTCCGGTCACCAGGTTCACTTTCGGCACTGTGCTGGAGGCAAGTGCGGCTGTCAGCCTGGCAAGCATCCCGGCCAGCCTTCTCTCCTCGTGGAGGGAGGCCTTCATCCCTGTCACATTGGTCACAGTAAGGATAGGTATATTGAAGCTGTCACAGAAATTGATAAAATGGACCGCTTTCTCCATCCCTTTTACAGACAGAAGACTCTCTCCCTCTGCCGGCTGGTTGGCCACAGCCCCTACTGTCTCTCCATTCAGACGGATAAAGGCAGTGATCATATCTTTTGCGTACATTTCCTTCACTTCCAGCATGGATTTGTGATCTGAAATAGAAGAAAGAAGGAAATGCGCGTCATATTCCATGTCATTGAGCTCGGGAATGATGCGGTTGAGATCGTCTCCCTCCTCCAGGAAGGCATCATCTGCCTCATAGTCGGATGGCAGCATGGTCAGAAGAGCTTTCACCTTGTCAAGCATCTCCTCCTCACTCCCGCAGACAAAGTCCACATTGCCGGCATGCTCTGCCTGATAGGCGGCAGAACTGCTGTCCAGACCGGCAGTCTTGATATCTTCCAGCGTATTGGGGCTGTTGACAAACAGAGCGCCATTGTCTGCTTCCATGAAGGTAAAATCAGAGAGAGCGCTCATCACGGCACTTCCTCCGCCGCACTGGCCGAAAACAGCACAAATCTGCGGGATCTTCCCGGAGGCTGCCACCTGCTCCATAAAGATCGTGCCGAAAGCCTGGAGAGCATCCGAAGCTTCCTGCAGGCGTAGACCTGAAGAATCCATCAGGCCGACCACAGGTGCGCCTGTCTTTACCGCAAGTTCATACAGACCGGCGATCTTTCTGGCATGCATCTCCCCTACAGAGCCGCCCAGCACCTCACTGTCCTGGCTGTAGGCATAGACCATCCGGTCTCCTATGACGCCGTAGCCGGTGATCACCCCGTCTCCCGGAAGCTTTTTTGCTCCCAGGTTATAATCCGTGTTCCGTGCCGAGACCAGACTCCCGATCTCCACAAAGGTGGCATCTTCAAAGAGATACTCTATCCTCTGTCTGGCACTCATTTTTGATTGACTCATGTTACTTCCTCCATCTGTTATCTAAAAATGATAATAATATTTTTCCAAAAAAGGATGTCATTGCTGCTGATTCTTCAAAACAGCATCTCTATACTAACAAATCATGAAGATAAAATCAATCTTCGTCTGCTTTACTCTTTTCATTTTCCTGCATTTCTTATATAATAATAGGCAGCAGATTTCTTAATTAAGGAGGATTTCTTCATGGAAAGTCGTAAAATCTCTTTCAGGTCCCGGATCTGCAACCTCAATCTTTCCGTGATCCCGGGCCATTTTGCCACCAGGAACTCCCATGTCAACTATTATATGGACATGACAACTTTAAAGAACCGGCAGTCTAACGCCCTTGAAGCAGCTGAAGCACTGGTCCAGCTGTATAAGCACAATACCGTGGTAGATACCATCGTATGCCTTGACGGTACGGAAGTCATCGGTGCTTTTCTCGCGGAGAAGCTCACGGAAGCCGGCTTCTTTTCCTATAACCATCACAAGTCGATCTATATCGTGACTCCTGAGATCGACACGGATGGACAGATGTTTTTCCGCAGGAATGTTCATCCCATGATCCGCAATAAAAATGTCATCATCCTTATGGCGTCCATCACAACCGGCATCACCATCAACAGGAGCTGGGAGTGCATAGAGTTCTATGGCGGCAAGCTTCAGGGGATCTC
>CADBNQ010000342.1 GCA_902796045.1 uncultured Lachnospiraceae bacterium
AGATAGCCGGGCAGTGCCTTTGCATTCTCGATGATCACATCCATGCCCCCTGCCATGTGAATTCCAAAGAAAACAATGATGATCAGGGCGATGGTCATAAAGATACTCTGGACCAGGTCTGTGGTGGATACCGCCAGAAAGCCGCCCAGTGTGGTATAGGTGATGATGATGACGGCACCGATCAGCATGGCCAGATGGTATTCAATGCCGAACAATGTGTTGAACAGTGTGCCGACAGCCTTAAAACCTGAGGCAGTGTACGGGATAAAGAAAATCAGAATGATCAGGGCTGCAATGCAGGACAGCAGGTGTTTCTTGTCTCCGTACCTGTTGGCGAAGTACTCCGGAATCGTAAAAGCATTGATCCTGGCAGAATATCTTCTGAGCAGCTTCGACACAAACAGGAAGTTAAGATAAGTACCTACAGCCAGTCCGATGGCTGTCCAGGTGACCTCGGCCAGACCGGCGATATAGGCCAGTCCGGGCAAACCCATCAGAAGATAACTGCTCATATCTGATGCCTCTGCGCTCATGGCTGTGACCAGGGGTCCCAGAGAACGTCCACCGATATAGAAACCGTCGGAAGTATCTGTGGCACCTTTTCTCATAAAGATGACGCCTATCATCAACATGGCAAACAGATACAGTACCATAGTGACTGCAATGATTAATGTTGCTGAACTCATAAACTATCTCCTTCTCTATATATTGATATGAGTCCCCACTGGTGAAGAGGGGCTTAAAAACGTCCTGAAAAATGACGTTCTTTGTTAGTATATCACACAATTGAAATGTGGGAAAGGGGTAAGAACTAACAATGTTCGAAAGAAAAGCCCTTTGTGATTGAGCTTGATTCCTTAAAAAAGACATGATAAATTCAGAATAGGAGAAAGATGTTTATGAGAACACCGATCAATGACAAGCTGCGCCAATTGAAGAGAAAGGGCCGTCTGCCTTTTCATATGCCCGGCCATAAGAGGAAGCCGGCATACCCGGGGGAAGCCCTGCAGGGGGCAGACCTGATCCGGTCTGCCGACATCACGGAGATTTCCGGTTATGATAACCTGCATCATCCACGGGAGATGATCAGAGAGTCCATGGACCAGCTGAAGGAGATCTATCATACCAGGGAATCCTGGTATCTGGTCAATGGAAGTACGGTGGGGATCCTGGCTGCCCTGTCGGCCGTGTGCCGCCCCGGAGACACCGTGGTGATCGGGAGAAACTGCCATCAGTCTGTCTATCACGCCATAAGGCTGCTTCGGCTCAGGGCACTCTACCTGTATCCGGGAATCAGCAGGGAATTTGATCTGGCTCTGGATTATGGGGACGATGCAAGGAGGTCTCTCTCTGAGATCTTCCAGGCGGGAGAACCGGTCCGTGCGGTCCTTCTGACCTCCCCCAGCTATGAGGGCGTGGTCAGTGATGTGAGCGCCATGAGAGAGCTGATCTCGACCTATGATGACAGGACGGTGCTGATCATCGATGAAGCACACGGGGCCCATATGATCTTTCATCCGTCATTTCCTGAGAGCGCTGTGGCGTGCGGGGCAGACCTGGTGGTACAGAGCACCCACAAGACCCTGCCCGCCCTGACCCAGACAGCCCTCCTTCATCTGTGTTCAGACAGGGCAGATCCGGAAAAGGTCTCTGACTGGCTTTCTGTCTATGAGACATCCAGCCCGTCTTACATTTTGATGGCTTCCGCAGAGTCAGCCGTCACATTTATGCACAGTCAGGGGAAAAAACTCAGGAAATATGTGGATAACCTCAGAAAGTTTCGAAAAGATTGTGCAAAACTCCTTCATATTCATTTGATTGACGGTGGAGAAATCCCTGTCTTTGATTATGATTTCTCCAAACTGGTCTTTTTTGTGAGTGGAATGAGCCAGGGGGGAAAGTGGCTTTTTGACAGGCTTCGGGATGACTGGAACATCGAGCTGGAGATGGCCGGCAGGTCCTATGCCCTTGCCATGACATCGGTCATGGATGAGGAGGAGGACTATGCCATGCTTCTGCAGGCGCTGATAGCGCTGGATGAGCAGCTGGATGCTGCTGGTGAAGAGGGACATCCTCTTTCCGAAGGGCAGCCTGAGCAGGAGGATCCGCCGGTAAAGGCCATGGAATCCTGGGAATGTGAGGGACGAAAGACACAGCTTCTGCCTCTTGACGCGGCCTG
>CADBNQ010000343.1 GCA_902796045.1 uncultured Lachnospiraceae bacterium
CGCAAGGTTTTAAATACGACATCCCGTAGAGGAAGATATTCGTTCATTCCATCTGCCAGACGGTCATGTTCCATAGTGCTTCCTCCTTGCAGTCGGTCCCGGTTTGTTAAAGGGACGGATGATGGCGGCCTGCCTGATGGAGAACCTTGCCCGGCAGGCATCAGCTGCTTTCTCAGCCTTTCCCCGGTCGATAAATATGCCAAACACTGTGGATCCGCTGCCGCTCATCAGGGCTTCTTCAGCTCCGTATTCCCTCATGCACTCTTTAATTCTCTCAATATCAGGGTAATGCTGTTTTGTCACCTGTTCAAGTACATTGCCCATCCTGGAGGTGATCCCGCTTAAGTCATTGTCAGAAAGGGCATCGACGATGCCGTCGATATCCGGATGTCTGGTATCCTCCCCCAGTGACAGATGTTCATAGACAAATTTTGTTGACATGGAAAAGACAGGCTTTACCACCAGGAACCAGCAGTCCGGCATGGGCGGCAGAGGGGTGAGGATCTCTCCGATCCCCTCAGAGAGAGCAGTGCCCCGCATGATGCAGAAAGGAATATCTGCCCCCAGTGAGACAGAATACCCCATAAGGACATCCTGTGTGATGCCAAGCTCAAACATCTGATTCATACCGACAAAGGCGGCTGCCGCATCAGTGCTGCCTCCGGCCAGGCCGGCAGCAACAGGGATCCTCTTGTGGATGTCTGCATGGATCCCATCTTTAATATGGTAGTTCTTACGAATGATATCTATGGCCCGGTAAACAAGATTGTGTTCGTTTACCGGCAGATAAGGAAGATTTGTGGAGAGTGTGATATTTCCGGAAGAATTTTTACTCAGAGTGATACGGTCAAACAGACGGATCGTCTGCATGATCATCCGTACCTCGTGATATCCGTCTTCTCTTCTGCGCACTACATCCAGACCAAGGTTTACTTTTGCGTAAGCCTTTAGCTGTAAAGGTTCGGACATGGATTGTTCCTCCTGTGTATCTTGTATACATCAAATTATACTGATATGTATAGGAAAAATCAAGAGAACAGCATAAAAGAGACCTTTACAAATGAATGAAGACTGTGCTATCCTATGTTTTAAAGCATTAAAGTGTAAAAGGAGATTTTGATTGTGGAACATACGCTAGAAGGACAGCCTGTCGATCAGGTGAAAGATAAAAAACAGAGTAGAAAAACGCCGGGATATAATATCCTCTTGATTGGTTTTATGGGAACAGGAAAGTCAACCATTGCCTCCAGGCTTTCAGAAGCAACGGGTATGAAGGTTGCAGAGATGGACCAGATCATTGCCGGGAGAGAGGGGATGACCATCCCGGAAATATTTGAGAAATATGGAGAGGAATACTTCCGGAATGCTGAGACCAGCCTGCTGGCAGAGCTGCAGTCCGGAACAAATATGGTGATTTCATGCGGAGGAGGTGTTCCATTAAGGGAGAATAACCTGACTGAGATGAGGGAAAATGGAAAGGTGATCCTTCTGACAGCTTTGCCGGAGACCATACTGGACCGGCTGAAAGACGATCACAGCAGGCCACTGCTGGAGAATAACAAGAATGCCGGCTTCATCAGGGAGCTGATGGAGAAACGACGTGACAGGTATGAAGCAGCGGCAGACATGATCATCAGCACTGACGGGAAAACTGACCTGGAAATCTGCGCTGAGATCATGGACTGCCTGATGATGGAAGAAAGAGCCTGATAATATTTCAGGCAGGATCGGAGGGATGAGAGATGGAAAGCAGAATCAAGGGAACGACACAATTGCTCTGTCTGATAGGGACGCCGGTAGGACATTCCGGGTCTCCTGAGATGCATAATTTTGCCTTTTCCTATTATGGGCTGGACTATGCTTATCTTGCATTTGATATCAGTGAGGCGGAGGCCCCTGCGGCTATGAAAGCCCTGAAGCTTTTTAACGCAAAGGGCTTTAACGTGACAATGCCCTGTAAGAATATTGCAGCATTAGAGGTGGATGAGTTGTCTCCCGAGGCAAAGATCGTGGGCGCCTGCAATACCGTTGTCAATGAGAACGGCAGGTGGAAAGGCTACATTACTGACGGGACGGGCTTTGTTCTTAATCTGAAAGAGCATGGTGTGCAGGTGAAGGATCAGCGGATCGTCATATGCGGCGCAGGAGGTGCCGCAACGGCTATCCAGGTCCAGTGCGCTTTTGAAGGAGCTAAAAGTATCAGCATATTTAACGGGCGCGATGCTTTTTGGAACAGGGCAAAAGAGACTGCCGGGAAACTGAAAATAGAAAAACCCGATTGTAAAGTGACGGTATGCTGCAGCGATGAGAAAGAAGCTTTTGAGACAGCAGTATGCCAGGCTGATATTTTTATCAACGGAACCTCTGTGGGGATGAAACCCAACGAAAATGCCACAGTCATCGATGCTTCTCTTTTCCGTCCCGACCTGGTGGTCTGTGATGTGGTCTATAACCCCAGGGAGACAAGGATGATGCGGGAGGCCAGAGAAGCAGGCTGCAGGCAGGTGATCGGAGGAGAAGGGATGCTCCTGTGGCAGGGAGCTGCAGCTTTCAGACTCTGGACCGGAAAAGAGTATCCAGTGGAAGAGTACAGGGCCTGGAAAGCACGTCTATAAGCTTTCATGCAGCAGATGCAGGAAGGAGCTGAGCTGGTCTGCTCCGATCTGACCCGGGGCAGACGCCTGTTTTAAGGAGCCGAAGGTGATGGATGACCCGAATACCTCCCCGCA
>CADBNQ010000344.1 GCA_902796045.1 uncultured Lachnospiraceae bacterium
GTTCATGTGCCGGTTCTTCTTACCGGAGGGGTAAAGACAGTGCAGGATGCAGAGAAGCTTCTTGCTGAAGAGAAGGCTGACATGATCGGTGTCGGACGGATCATCACGGCAAAGCCCAACTGGGGCATGGAACTGATATAAGGGAGGTAGACTATGCCGAGAATTACGGTCAAAACCAATGTTTTTGTAAACAGAGAAAAGAAATACCGCATGACGGTGGAGTTTAAGGAGGCTATTGAGCTTCTCCCCTGCGAAAAGGGAGCCTTTGTGATGGCGGATTTTTGTGATGAGACCTTTATGCTCTTTGGAGAGGATGCATCAGCACCCTGTGCTTCTATAGAGGTTGTCGTTATAGACGAGGTATACGATAAGTATGACCGGGCTTTATTTGAAGAGGTTCTCGCAAAGATGACCGAGACAGTCATGCGCTACACCGGCATACCGGAGGACAGGATTTTTGCCTATTTCCGGAATGCATGCCTGTGGACATATAATAGGAAGGATATAGTGGGAAACCTGCTTCAGCTCTGACGCCGGACAGGTTTTGGTGAGTTTTAGATATGGCCGGATGGAAGTTTTTTAAGGGATGCCGGGACAACTGGTTTTCCCATAATATTTACAACTGGATAGATGCCTCAGAGTATCCGGCGGCTGATATTTTGCACGAAAGATGCGTCCCGGCTGTGATCCGTCACACCCTGGAGCCTTTTACGGATATGTTCCTTGAGGAGATCCGCTTTGTGCCGGAAGGCAGCTGGAAAGAGAGGGGGAAGCCCCTTCTTGACAATGTGCAGGCTTTTTATTTCGTGCGGATCAAGGAGATTCTTTCGGGGGTTCATATTGCAGATCTCCGGGTCTTCCTCCCCATGCACTGGAACGGCCGTTTTATGGGTATTGCCGGTGCTGGTACCAACATGGAAACTGACTGGGATAAGGAGCAGACGACCAATCTGACTTCCTGGCCCATGGCGGTACGAAACGGTTTTGCCTGTGTAGTCTGTGACGGAGCCACAGGGATGTTTGTGGACAGCGGCTGGGGCTTTAAAGATGGAGATCTGGACTGGCAGCTGATCCGCAACTGGGCCTTCCATGGGACCCATGATATGACGGTCACCGCAAAAGCTGTTGTGGAAGCATGCTATGGACAGAAGATTTATAAGAGCTATATGCATGGCACCTCCGGCGGAGGCCGTCAGATCATTCTGGAGGCGGAGCACTATCCCGATGACTATGACGGACTCTGGGCAGACGGGCCCCTCTATGATTTTTATAATCTGATGTTTTCCTGCCTTTGGGCTGCCGTGGTCTATTACAATGAACCCCACAAGGTTCCGCTGAACCGGTTTAAGCTGGCCCATAAGCTGGCACGATCCTCCAGGAAGCTTAGAGGGATACCCTATGACCTGAGTGAAGAGTGCTGGCAGGACTTTGTGACGGGGCTGCCCGGGACAGAGATTGATGACATCGACATCATCACTGTTGAGGATGTGATGGTGATGATGAAGGTCTGGAACGGCCCTGTCCTCTCAGATGGAAAAAGAGTGACCTATGGCTTTGGACCTGAAATCATTCAATGGCCTGTAGGGCCAAGACAGTTCGGGTACATGAAGCTGCATGAAGACGGAACCATCACCCAGATTCCCTTTGCGGTACAGTTCCTCCGCTGGCTGGTCAGAGATCCTTTATGGGATTTAAAAAAGTGCAGCTATGAGGAATTTGAGAAGATTTACCTTGAACACAAAGAAGAGTTCAGAGAGTTTGCCTTTTACGAGGCTGACCTTGACCGGTTTGCCAGCTGCGGAGGGAAGCTCATGATCACCCATGGAACCGGTGACCATGTGGCACCGAACCAGCTGACGCTTGACTATTATTATAAAGCCCTGAGACGCTGTGGAGATGAAGAGAAGCTGAGAGACCATCTCCGGGTCTTTTTCCCGGAGTACGGCGGGCATGCCCTTTATGACTGGGACGGTCCCAATGTGACCAACGCTTCCGGCCTGGGCGCCCTGATGCAGTGGGTGGAGAAAGATCTTCCTCCGGAACAGCTCCAGACTGTCAATTATGATTTTGAGCAGGACAGGCTGATCAGGAAGTCAACAGTGGAGGCCTTTAAACTGTTTGATGGTGCTTCCGGCTGATATAAAGGGAGAGGAAGATGGCAGATCATCATAAGACAGAAACTGAGATCAGGACAGATGACTTTTACTGTGAACCGGAAGAGGCAGGGATGTCTCCGGAGAACCTCTCTTATATTGATGATGTGATGGAACGGTCCATCAGAGAGCAGATGATGAAAGGGATGGTAACCCTGGTCGCCCGGCATGGAAAGATTGTCTGGCACAGGGCCTATGGGGAAGCCGGTGAGGGAAAGCCCATGGAGACAGACGCCATATTCCGGCTGGCTTCCATGTCAAAGACCATTGGAGCAGCAGCGCTGATGCAGCTCTATGACCGGGGCCTTGTGATGCCGTCCGATAAGCTTTCAGACTATATTCCGGCATTTGCATCCTCCATGGTGGCCCTTCCCAATGAGAAGGGAGAGGTGCGGTTTGTACCCCCGAAAAGGGAGATCACCATCCATGATCTTCTGACCATGACCTCCGGTATCACGGCGGTAAAATCCCTGAACGGCTTTCATCCGGGTGCGCAGTATTGTGCTGCCTGTTATAAAGAGGCCGGTATCATAGATACCATGATTCCGCAGGATACCAGCATAGGAGAAGTGGTCAGCAAGCTGGCCGGATTGCCTCTGGCGGCCCATCCCGGAGAGAGATGGGATTATACCAATCTTTCCTCGATCGTTCTGGGAAGGATCGTGGAACTGGTCAGCGGGAAGGACCTGAAGTCTTACCTGAGAGAGAACATACTGGATCCTCTGGGGATGAGCGAGACAGCATTCTATCCCGATCAGACTCTCTGGCACAGAGTGCCTGATGTCTATGCCTGCGGCAGCATGGAGAGACTGGATGGTCTTGATGTGCCGGGAACGGATGATACCAGGTTGCCCTTTACCGACAAGACATGTTATTATAATATAGCGGCAGGGCTTACCGGGACTGCTTCCGACTACTTCAGATTCGCCCAGATGCTGTGTGACAAAGGCACCTTTCAGGGGCACAGGATCCTCAGCCCTCATGCGGTCAGTCTGATGACAAAGCCTTATACTGCCGGGTTCGGGGTATCCATGTACGGACATCCCTGGGGCTATATGATGGATGTGCAGACAGCGGCCAACACCACCTTTAATTATATGGGTGACGGATCCTTCGGCTGGCATGGCTACTGGGGCAGTGTCTATAACGTATGGCCTGAGAAAGAACTGGTTGCCATATTCTTATCCCAGGTATCTCCGGTGGAGATGTCCTGGAAGACTCAGGAAAGATTTTTGAATGTTGCTGCAAGCGCAGTGCTATAGAACATGTTTATTATTAACATTATATATTGATTGAGACAATAAGGAGGAGAAAACATGAGCAAGAGAATACTGATGATTACAGGAAGTCCAAGAGCTAACGGTAATTCCACAAAGCTGGCAGAAGCTTTCGCTGCAGGGGCTATGGCCGCCGGGAGTACGGTCGAGATTCTTGATGCCTGTTCTCTGAACATGGATGGGTGCCACGGAGATGCTTCCTGCCATGAGAGAGGATGCTGCGGTCTGAAGGATGACGGCGTGAAGCTCCATGAGCTCATGTGCAGTTCTGATGTGCTTGTCCTTGTCACACCGATCTACTGGAAGAGCTTTTCTTCCCAGATCAAGAAAGTGGTAGACCGTCTGTATCCCTTTGCTGCACCCAAGCCGAGAGCTTTGTGTACAGTGAAGGAATCATGTCTTATTGCTACGGCAGGCAACCCGGATCCTGCAGTCTTCGGACCGATCAAAGAGGAATTTGAACTGGTCAATACCCTGCTGAAGTTTGAGTGCAAGGGCATGGTTCTGGCACCTGGACTGGGTGGGCCTGATGCAGTAGATGAGCATCCGGAGTATATCAAGGAAGCTGCCAGACTGGGCATGAGAGTTTCCAGTCCGGCTGTTGATACTTCCAATCCTCTTCTTGAGAAAAACCATTATCTGGAGAAGATGAAATCATATTGGCTGTAAAGAGCTGATGCATTTGTTTTCCCGTTGACCCAGAAGTATATGACACAATTGATAAGAAAGGGAGATGATATAGTTGACTTATAGGACAAGAGCGGGGGCAGTCTGTCTCCTTCTTTTGATGGGCATTTTTGTGCTTTCAGCCTGCAGTTCCGGGAGTGGACAGGAGTCCGGTGCCGGGGATATGAATCTTGCTGAGGACTCCACCGGTCAGAAGGTGAATAAAGATTTCAGAGAGAATATTAATACAAACCGTGCCAGTACTTATGCCAAGACAGAGCTCCCTCTTCCGGTGACAGGGATCGGCAGGGGGATCAGTACCGATGTAAAAGCTGACAAGCCGTACAAGATCGTTGTCATGACCAGAAATTCGACCAACCCCTACATGCTAGGTATGTGGGCCGGAGGTGACAAGGCGGCAAAGGATCTGGGTATTGAGGTACAGACTTTGGCGCCCTCCAATCAGGATTCCATAGAAGAGCAGGTGACCATCATGGAATCACTGATCCAGCAGGGTGTGGATGGCTTTGTGATACATCCTTCAGACTCAAAAGGGATTCAGCCGGTTGTAGATGCTGCCAACGAGAAGGGGATTCCCGTGACAGCGATAGGAACTGCTCCTGATACGGGTGCTTTCATGCGAAGCGGTGTGGATTACTATGAGACAGGCTATCTTGTCGCAAAGAAGCTTTGTGAGGCGGCCGGAGGAAAGGGCAAGGCGGTTATTCTGGAAGGTCCTGCCGGCGTGCAGAACATGGAAGAGCGTAAAAAAGGCATCGAGGATGCCATCGCTGAGTTCCCGGACATGGAGATTGCCGCTTCCCAGACTGCCAACTGCAAGCGCAAGGAAGCCATGGATGTCATGGAAAACCTCCTGCAGAGGAAAGATGTCAAAGAGGGCCTCTCTGTGGTGGCAAGCTGTAATGACGAGATGGCCATCGGAGCGATCCAGGCATTAAAGCAGAA
>CADBNQ010000345.1 GCA_902796045.1 uncultured Lachnospiraceae bacterium
AGACAGCGAAGAAGGTATATACAAAGGCAGCAACTGGTGCTTTTATCGCGAAAGACTGTATTATGGAAGAGGTAGAGAAGATCCAGGCTGCTGCCATGGATATCGCTGCTGACGCCAGGATCGAAGCTGACGAGTACCAGGCAGCAAAAGATGAAGAGTACAAGGCTTTTACGGAAGCTTCCGTTCAGGAAGAAGTCTCCGGGGCTGATACTGACGAGGCATAAAAAGGAGCAGGATATGAATTATATGATCAAACACCAGGCCGCCGGCCAGCTTCATATCAAGCTGCCCAGCCGGCGTCTGACAGCAGAAGAAGCAGATGTGCTCTACTACGGACTGCTTGAAAGGCCGGAAGTGATATCCGTCCAGGTCTATCGACGAACTGCTTCTGCCACGATCCGCTTCCTGAAAGGAAGGTCAGCAGACATCCTGGAGTATCTTGACGGCATGGATCTTCACAGTCCGGAAGCCATCGAAGCATTGCCCGGCGTTTCTGCCCGGGCCACCAATGAAGAGTTTAAGGAGAAGGCAGCTACTAAGGTTCTTATCCGATTAGGAAAAAGGATGCTGCTCCCTTTCCCGGTGCGCGCCGTCTGGACTTTGGCAAACGGTGCGCCTTATATCCGGGACGGCTTAAAGGATCTCTTCCAGCGAAACTTCAGTGCAGAGATCGTTCACGCTTCCGCCATCCTGGCCTCCCTTCTGACAGGTGATTTTAATACGGCAAGCTCCATCATTTTCCTGACAGATATGGGAGAGATGCTGGAAGAGTGGACCTATAAGAAGTCCGTGGACGACCTGGCCCAGTCCCTGTCGCTGAACGTGACTCAGGTCTGGAAAGAGATGGAAGACGGTACTTTTGTAAAATGCAGTATCCATGACGTCAGTGACGGTGACTGTATCAGAGTCGGCATGGGCAGCATGATTCCTGTTGACGGCGTGGTCGTCCGGGGAGAAGCCATGGTCAACCAGGCAGCCCTCACCGGTGAGTCCGTCCTTGTTGAAAAGCGTCTGGAAAGCACGGCATTTGCCGGTACTGTCCTGGAAGAGGGAGAACTGGTCATACAGGTACGGGCTGTCTCAGGCAAGACAAGATATGACAGGATCGTCCAGCTGATCGAAGAATCAGAGAGCATGGTCTCTGTCACCCAGAGCAGGGCGGAGAAGGTTGTGAGCCGGCTGATTCCCTACACTTTCGGGACAGCGGCATTGACAGCTCTCTTAACCGGCAACCTGACAAAGGCAGCTTCGGTTCTCATGGTAGATTTCTCCTGTGCGATCGAGGTAGCGATGCCGATCGCTGTCCTTTCCACGATGAGAGAGGCCGGCCGCAACCAGATCACTGTCAAAGGTGGAAAATATCTGGAGATGGTTTCTGAGGCTGATACGATCGTATTTGACAAGACCGGAACCCTGACTAATGCGACTCCTGTGGTAGAGGAGGTCGTCGCTCTGGACGGAAGAGATGAAGATGAGATGCTGGCTCTGGCAGCCTGTCTGGAGGAACACTTCCCCCATTCGCTGGCGAATGCTGTCGTCAAGGCTGCTAAAGATAAAGGACTGGAGCATGAAGAACTGCACACCAGCCCCAATTATATCGTAGCCCACGGGATCGTTTCCTCCCTGAACGGAGAGCGGGTCGTCATCGGAAGCAGCCACTTCGTCCTGGAAGACGAGGGTGCCTATATCTCCGAGGAAGACCGCCAGCGCGTACTATCTATGCCAACCCAGTACTCCCGTCTCTACATGGCCATCGGAAACCGGATGGCCGCCGTGATCGGGATATCAGATCCTATCCGGCCCGAGAGTACTCAGATCATCCGGGAACTGAAGGAAGCCGGCATAGAGCATATCGTCATGATGACAGGAGACAGTGAGCGAACCGCTCAGGCCATCGCTGAGCAGGCCGGGATCACCGAATACTATTCGGAAGTTCTCCCGGAGGATAAGGCAAGATATGTCCAGGCTGAAAGAGAGAAAGGCCGCAAGGTCATCATGATCGGTGACGGTATCAATGATTCTCCGGCCCTGTCCGCTGCAGATGTCGGTATCGCTATCAAGGAAGGGGCAGATATCGCCAGAGAGATCGCTGACATTACCTTGTCCGGAAAAGAACTGGAGAAGCTGGTGATCTTACGCCAGCTGAGCAAGGAGCTGATCGCCAGAATGAACCGGACTGCCTGGGTCGGCATCGCCTTTAACGGTGCTATCCTCCTGGGCGGCATCGCAGGGCTCCTCATGCCGGGAACAGCAGCCCTCCTTCACAATACATCCACGATCGGCCTGTGCCTTAACAACATGCGTGATATACTGCCGGAGGCAGAGGATTATGAAGATCAATGAATATGGAGACAGGGGAGACCCGACCATCATACTGATGGCTCCACTCCTGGTATCGGGCAGTGATCTGTACAGGGCCATGTCCCCCTTTTTCAGAGGGACATACCACATCATTGCCCCTGACCAGGGCGGACACGGTAAAGCAGAACCCTATATCAGCGCTGAAGAGGAATACGCCCAGCTCAAAAGCTATCTGACAGAGCACGGAATCAGTCAGATCCACCTGGCCTATGGCGCCTCACTCGGCACAACAGTCGCCGGCCGCCTATTCTCTGATCCTGATTTTGAAGTGGGATGCGGATGGCTGGACGGAGCGGTGCTTCAGAAAAAGGGCGGCCTTGTAGAAAAGTACATGAACAGTATGTTCAAAAGCCAGAAGAAGGGACTGGAAAGTCATCCTGGAAAGATTCCCGCCAGTATGGTCAAATCATATGGGATTGTATTTGCAAGGCAGATGACAGGCAACTTAAAAAGACTCTCCCAGAAAGAAGCGGAGGCCATCAGCCATGCCATGAGTCATTTTGATCTCCCGCCTCTGACAGGCAGAGCTCAGAAGAAACTGCACCTGGATTACGGGGAAAAAGATGCCAGCCTGAAGTATTCAAAGAAGGAGCTGGCGGCATCTCTGCCCGGAGCTGAGCTGGTAATCCGGAAAGGCTGCATCCATTGCAGCTATATGGCCGCTCACATGAAAGAGTATGTGAGACAGATGGAGCAGTTTATGCTTGATTCGAATGAATGAACCTATATAAAGAGCGCCAGCTTAAATTGAGGTGACCCCCTTCAGTGAGATATTGGTCTGACTGGAGGGGGTCACCTCA
>CADBNQ010000346.1 GCA_902796045.1 uncultured Lachnospiraceae bacterium
CACATTTGCAAGAATACTGCTCTTTTCCGAGCTTAAATAGAATTCTATTTCCTGCAAAGGTCTGCCCGAACACACATACAGTGTTTCAGTATGATCGCCTCTTGTCCAGTGTCCATATGTCTCATAATCATCAATGACTCTGTAATCTCTCAGAAAGCCCAGCCAGATATAATCCAGCTTTAATTCGGAAAACGCCTTCTGCCGCGGTCTTCCATCCTCCCCGAAATAGACAACTGTCGATGGTCCTTCAACGACCACTCTGTTCCTCAGCTGTGTCAGTTCGATCGGCAGCGGTTCCATGATATCCCTGTTTCGGAATTCTACCACATGTTCCAGCATTTTTTCCGGAGGGCTCCACAGGAAGATCCTGAAAACAAAGGCCGCCAGCACTCCGCCGATCACGGTGCGTTTCATGCTGATCGTGTTTATCAGCAGAAGCACAGCGGAATAGATCTGAAGGAAGTACCGGTTTCCGACAGCCTGCGCTCCTCCGTAAAAATTGTCATATCCTCTCAGCATCCAGAATATGGAATGAGCCACGATCCCTGCCAGAATAAACCAGTTCTTTTTAAGAGACCTGCGGGTAACATTAAGAAGGATCAATGCAAGGCCCGGAAAATATATAAGGACCCCTGTCTGACTTCCAAAGAAAAAATAAAACCAGTTCAGCAAAAACGCTTTTATATCAGTGATCGCAAAGCACATCTTTTCATAAGATGTCTCGGTCCCTGAATTGATCTTCATTTTTTGCAGGAGACTTTCTGTGACCTCACCGACTCCGGGATAGATCCCATCAAAATAATACCGCTTGCCTATATAGGGCGAAAGTGTCCCGATCTCACGAAGATGTACAGCTGTAAAGATGAAAAATACCGCTACTGAGATCCCTCCGAACAGTATTGCCGCCGCCTTTGGTTTTATTCCTTTTTTCACCATCAGATACAGAACACAGAAGAACTCGAACACTGCATACGGAGCTCTCTGATATACAGCTGCCCCCCATATGGCCGCACTCAGTAAGAGACGGTCTGTCCGCAGCTTTTCGCCTTCTGATATCTGCAGAAAAGAAAACAGTCCCGCGGCAAGAAGAAAGGTGTTGAATATGTCCGTAAATGTTTCAAAAACATAAGCCCATATCACGGTCGCGCCGAAGAAAAACAATGAAAACGCTATCGACAGCAGCTTGCTGTTCCATTTCGAGAGATAACAGTATCCGAGGCCGATCAGCAGATAAACAAGGTTGAGATTCAGGATGCTAAGTCCGTTCCGGCCCAGAGATCTTACAAACACAGATCCGGCCAGGCTGTACAGGATCGGTTTTGACATATAAAAAGCACCGTTCTTTTCATTCAGGAAAATTCCTCTGGGGCCGCTGGGATTTATTTTGATGTAAAAACGTTCCAGATCCTGTCCGTCAAAACGGTTATCCATATCGTAGGCTATACTGTACGCCTGCGAGGTATAAACTGCTTCATCTCCGATGATATTTCTGGGTTTGGAATTCAGGAAATGCAGAACTGCGCCGGACGATATGACCACAAACAGCAAAACGGCAGCCAGCGCTGCTTTTTCCTGTCCCGCCTTATCACTTCTGAATATCGCTCCGATCATGACTGCAAAGAAAGCAGCTATCAGGATATTATATTTACGCCTGGAATGCTCCTCAGCCAGACAAAGAGAAAAATTACTGATCTCCGTCTCTGTATCATCAAGGCAGAATATCCTCAGCAGGCATTGATCCGGATGTTTTACCCCCGTGTGGATCAGCCCGGCAAAACTTTGTGTCGCTCCATTTAACAAAGTGATCTTGAGCTCTGCTTCCTTCGTGTCATAATTCTGCCCATAGAGATCGATATACAGCACCGCGGGTATTTCTGACGCGGTCTTCAGATCACATTTTACATACAGAGTATTTATATTACTGATATCAACAGGACGTGCTATCAGTTTCAGTCCTTCTCCCTTAAAGACAACAGACTCTGAAGATATCTGAACCTTGTCGTTCCCGCTGTCAACTGTAAAATCACTCAGTCGGCAAGGCAGTGCGGCGCCCTGCGAAATCATCGGGTCATTATTGGTATAAGAAATAAACCAGAACAAGAAAAAAAACGATAACACTGCAGCGATGGCAAATGTTATATTTTTATGATTTTTCATTATTTCATCATCCATATTTAAACATTGTCAGCACTCCACTTTCAAAAACTGTGCCTTTCCATGCAGTTTCAGCTGCTCCGAATCTGCCGGGACAAAAATACAGTCTCCCTTAAAAAACAGGAGACTCTCGTTTTCTCCGTGAAGCACGCCGCAGCCCTGCACACAGAGCAGTACCTGGAAGCTGTTGCTTCCGGTCCGGAATTCAACAAGCTGCCGCTGCCGCTCCGTGTTCAGGAGCATCCGTTCCACCTGGAAATATCTGCAGCGGCTTAAAAGTTCCGTGGCGCAGCCGGGACGATATTTCAGTATACGCATGGGCTGCCGGGGCTCCTCGCTGCTTCCCAGATCCGCAACATCGAGCGCTTTGTCGATATGAAGCTCCCGCTTTTTCCCGTCCTTCCCCACCCGGTTGTAGTCATACATCCGGTAGGTCAGATTGGAACTCTCCTGGATCTCGGCGATCAAAGCGCCGGTGCCGATGGCATGCACCGTGCCGGCCCGGATCAGGAAAACATCGTCTCTGTGCACGGGCACATAGCGGAGGTAGCGCTCCACTGTACCGTCCAGCAGGCTCTTCCGCAGCTCTTTCTTATTCATCGGCTCGGAGAAGCCGTACACCAGCCGGGCGGATTTTGTGGCATCGATCACATACCACATTTCCGTCTTGCCAAGCTGTCCATTCTCATATTGCCTGGCATAGTCGTCATCCGGGTGCACCTGAACAGAGAGGTCTTTTTTCGCATCTATAAATTTCACAAGGATCGGCAGTTCACCCTCCCGTCCCGGGAAAATGCTCCGCGGGTGAGTCCCAAGGTACTCCGGGTGTTCCTTCAGCACCTCCGGGAGCAGACGCCCGGCGAAAGCGCCGCTTGCCACAATGCTGGGGCCGTCCGGATGTGTTGAACATTCCCAGGTCTCTGCCAGCGGATCCAGATCTATTTCCTTGGAGAAGTCGTCATTTAACCGGGTGCCCCCCCAGAGATAGTCCTTTCCCGCAGGCTTCAGGAGAAAAGGACTGTTTCCTGTGTTTTCAGTCCTCAAGCTCATATTTTCGCTTGTCATGTACGCTGATCTCCCTGCCGAGCTGTATTTCGATGATCTTCAACTCCGTGTCTGCAATGATGGTGTGTCTGCACCCTGCCTGCATCGTGATGACATCCCCCGCCTGCACAGGCTGCTCCATGCCGTCCACGATGGTGCGGCCGTTCCCGCTGACCACGGACCAGACCTCGTTCCGCCGCGTGTGACTGTGATAGCTCATTCGCTGACCGGCGCGGATGATCACGCGGACCGTCATGCTCTCATTCTGGACGTCAAGCACCTGGAATGATCCCCAGGATTTTTCTGCCATCATGATCTGCCGTCCCGCCAGTGCGTCCACCATCGTCTTCAGTTCACCGGTACTTCCTTTTTCCGTGACGAGAATGCCCTCCGGACTGGCAGAGACTATCACGTTTTCCAGCCCCAGGCAAAGCACCGGGAGATCCAGCTCGTTGATCACATGGACGTCCGTGCAGTTGTCATCCAGATGCACATTGCCCACATTCGGCTCCGCCATTTCCTCCACCAGACTCTCCCAGGTGTCCAGCTTCTTCCAGGGGCCGGCAAAGCAGACCGCGCCGATGCTGCTTTCCTTCTCAACCACGGCTTTTTCAAAGCTGACCGGCTTCAGATTCCCGTATCTGGAAAGCAGGTCCTGATAATCTTCAAAGCCGATCTTTCTTCGGGCAGACTCCAGAAGATACCCGAGCTTCACTGCCGCGACACCGCAGTTCCACATGGCGCCCTCACTGATCAGCCGGGCAGCCTTCTTCTCCGGCGGCTTCTCACAGAAGCCGGTCACCCTGCAGAAAGCACTGCCGCCAGTACTGCCGTTTCCGCCGGCCTCATGGCCGCAGATAATATAGCCGTACTGCGTGCTGGGTTCCGTCGGCCGCACCGCCATCAGTATGATATTCGCTCTTTCTTCCAGGATCCCCTGCTCCATTGCCTTCATTGCCGTGTAGTAGGCCGGTCCTACATAACAGTCCACCGGGCAGATGATCAGCGGTTCCTCCGGAGAAACGCCCCGGATCTCAGAGAGATACGCAGCTGCGAGCGCCATGGCGGGAAATGTATCCCGCCGCTCCGGTTCCGCGCATACCAGGATCCCATCCCCCACCTGGTTCCGGATGGCCGAGACCTGGGTCTTGGAGGTAGCACAGAGGATCCTGGCCTCAGGATCCTCTTCCCTGATCTGCCGGCAGATGCGCTGCAGCATGGATTCATAGCTTCCGTCCTGCCGCGGGAACACTTCGATAAAC
>CADBNQ010000347.1 GCA_902796045.1 uncultured Lachnospiraceae bacterium
GAAGGATACCTTGGAGAGGATGTCTGCGTAGGGCTCCAGATCTTCTTTGTAGATGCCCTGTGCCGGTCCCTTGGGGATCTCAAGAAGGGCAACCTCTGTATGGCAGAAATACTCGATGCCAAGTTCATTGATGCTGATGCCGTCTTTTACAAAGTGGCGGGGTGCATCCATGTGGGTTCCGCAGTGGTTGGGCACTGTGGACTCGAAGCTACAGAATGGGCAGTCATCAGAGACATCTGTGCACTGTCTTGTGGAAACTACCGGCTCGCCTGGCCATGCGTATCCGTCGGGATCCAGAATGTGTGATAAGAACATAAACATAATAAGTACCTCCTTTATATTTGCATTTTAAATTACGTTCATCTGTATCAAGCATCGTCGTAATCGCCGCGGCGGTTACGTGAGAGATGCCCTCCTCTATGAAAGGAGCATTCATTTTTTCTCCCCCTGAAGGGGAGTCTCAGCTGCCTGCTGATGAATTACTTCCCCATCAGGATCTCGGCT
This sequence comes from uncultured Lachnospiraceae bacterium, assembly GCA_902796045.1. Lineage (GTDB taxonomy): Bacteria > Bacillota > Clostridia > Lachnospirales > Lachnospiraceae > Anaerobutyricum. Next base: position 505 of record CADBNQ010000347.1, read on the forward strand.
GCTTCTCTGAGTGTATCATCATCGCCCACGTTGCCGGGGAAGATGACATATGGTGTCTGGGGGAACTTGCTCTCGGGTCCTGTCTGCCAGACGGGGATACCCGGCCTGATCTGTCCCAGAACATTGGCCTTCTTAACGGCCAGAGCCTTGGTGCCTACATCACTGGAGGTGATGCCGCCTTTGGCGATGACAAAGGCCGGTGTAACGGTCAGCCTGCCTACCAGAGACTGTACGGCATCGGAGATCTTGACGGCCAGGCGGAGCTCATCCTCTTTATCGCCTGTGTCTGCCGTGATCAGGGTACGGGTGGTGAAACAGCATACTGTCTTCCCTGCCTTGATGCACTCTTCTTCTTTATCCAGGCATCTTTTTACCTCTGCTTCGAAAGCCGCGTCATCCTTGACAAGGGTGGCGTTCAGCTCGATAAACTCGATATCTTTGATCTTCTTGAGGCCTTCAACCTGTCTTGTGGTCTTGTCTGTGTGGGAGCCGACGACGATGATGCCGCCGTTGTCCGTCTCCTTGACCACCATCTGCTCTCTGCTGAGGAGGGGCTGATCGGTCACGCCGCCCATCACCTTTACGATGCCGGCTGCTGTCCGCATCATGAAGACTTTGCCCCGGGCCATGGCACGGTAGAGGGCCACGCAGAAGACCTTGATGTCCACATAGTCTACAGCGTTGATGATGATCTTGTTGAAATCCTTCACGCTCATCAGCTGTTCTTCGATCTTATCGATATTGACATCACGGATATCCTCGAGGGCAATGCAGGTCACATCTGCTGCCTTGTACTCACCCTTCGTCTTCTCCTCAACATACTCCGGCATGGTGGCTGCCGTATAGCCGAAGGTCTTATCCTTTGCAAACTCGGTCTCGTTGGCCGGTACCAGCTCATCTCCGTACTTTACATAGTGTACGTTGTTGATGGTAAAGCGGCCGCCCTCCTTGAAGAAGGGACAGAGGATCTCGCCGTCGATCTGGGCGCCGGTATATTTCTCGTAATCTGCCTTGAGGAGCTGGGTCTCCAGAGGATAGTGTCCGCGAAGTGTGGAGTCGCTGCGGCTGATAAAGATATACTCTTTGCCGGTCTCTTTTGCGACTTCATCAACCACTGCAGCGATCTCATGATGGGCCTTGGTGGTCTGCTCGGCGGTAAATCCCCGGGAATTGGTCATGATGTAGAAGAGGTTATTCTCCTCCTCAAAACCCATCTTGATGCTGTCCTTGTCCCAGTTGGTGTAGACAGAGATGTCATGGACTGTCTGAACGCCTGTGGGGTCATCGTCCAGGACGACGATCTTCTTGTTGTTGGCGGCAATCTCTTTTGCCAGCAGGGCGTCCACTGCCGCTTCATCAATCGGTTTATAGGATGTTAAAATATCTGTACTGATAGCCATCGGATACTCCTCCTGTATTATTCCCTTATATTCAATCGACTTTCTTAACCTCAACATCAGCCAGCTTCTCGAAATACTGGACGATTCCGCCATGGTCGTCTCCCATGTGGCCGTGGACCTTCATCGCCTGCAGGATCTCATACAGCTGAGCGGTATAGGGAATGGGGACATCGATGGAATGAGCTGTGTTGACCACGTTCTTGATGTCCTTGTGATTGATACGGATGGGTCCGCCGGGCTTAAAGTTGCGCTCTACGATCATGGGGATTTTGGCATCAAGGACTGCGCTGCCGGCAAGTCCGCCCCGGATAGCCTTGTAGACCTTTACAGGATCAGCCCCTGCTTTTACGGCAAGGACAAATGCCTCAGATACGACAGCGATGGTATTGTTAACGATGACCTGGTTGGCCAGCTTGGTGACAGACCCGCTGCCTGAACCGCCGATCAGAAGGGCGCTGCTGCCCATGATATCAAAATACTCTCCGAAAGCGTCAAAATCTTCCTGGTCGCCGCCGGCCATGATCGCCAGGGTGCCTGCAACAGCACCGGGCTCTCCGCCGGAAACAGGAGCATCGATGAATCCGACTCCCTTGGCCTTCAATGCCTCATAGCACTCCTGGGACTCTACCGGTGTCACTGAACTCATATCGCAGACCACTGTGCCGACCTTCACTGTGGAAGCCACACCGCCCTCATCAAAAAGAATGGACTTGGAGATCTCTCCGCTGGGAACCATGAGTATGATCCTCTGACACTGCTCTCCGATCTCGGCATAGGTGGCCTCCTTAGCGCCTGCAGCCACAACATCTGCTACTGCTTCCTTGTTGATGTCTGCAACCAGAAGGTCTACTCCTGCCTTCAGCAGATTCTTTGCCATGGGCCTCCCCATGATGCCAAGTCCGATAAATCCTACTTTCATTGTGCACTCTCCTTTCCGGCTTATGCCATGTGTTAGAATTGTCATCAGCAGGTAGTTTAGACTCCCTGCTGATGAAGCCTGCGGCGCATCGCAGAGTTGCGCATAGGAAGATGCCTTCGGCATTGCGCAACTCGCGCGGAATCGTCGAGACGATTCCGATTGAATGACAGTTAATAATTATAGTCGTATACCGGTATACCGGTTGTTGATTCTAGTATATCTGTCTAGCTGCTTTCTGTCAAGAAAGTCTTCTTTTTTCTACTTTATAGACAATATGAAAAGATCTGTTTTGTCTATTATGCACAGGGCAGGATCTCAGTTTGGAATCAGCTCTGATAATACTTTATCCAGAGCTGCCAGGTCTGACTCTTTCGTTGACCAGCTTGTCGCGAGCCTGACCACCGTATGGGCATCGTCCATCTTCTCCCAGAAGCTTACGGCCACGTGGTCCTGCAGTCTCTCAAGGAGACGGTTCTCCACGACAGGGAACTGCTGGTTGGTGGGCGTCTCCATGAGCAGATTGAGCCCGTGGGACTTGAGGATCCTTTTCATCTCCTCCGCCATCTCAATGGCATGACGGCTGATCTCAAAATACAGATCGTCTGTAAAGAGTGTGTCAAACTGAAGGCCCAGGAGCCATCCCTTTGCCAGAAGAGCTCCCCTTTTCTTGACCGAGGTCATAAAATGAGCCGGCTTGTTCTTCTTCGTAAAGACAACTGCCTCCCCGCACAGGGCACCGACCTTGGTGCCTCCGATATAGAAGACATCACAGAGTCTGGCTATGTCGGCCAGTGTCAGGTCGCTCTGCCTGCTCATGAGCCCGTATCCAAGACGGGCCCCGTCCAGATATAGAGGAATGTCATAGTCCCGGCAGATGTCCGAAAGAGCGGTCAGCTCCTCTTTGGTGTAGAGAGTCCCGTACTCTGTGGGATGCGAGATATAGACCATGCCGGGGAAAGTCATATGCTCATGATTCCCATCAGCATAAAAATCCGCCAGAAAACTCCTCAGGGTTTCAGGGACGATCTTTCCCTGCTCCTGGGGCAGTCCCAGGACCTCATGGCCGGTATACTCGATCGCTCCCGCCTCGTGTGTGCTCACATGACCTGTCCGGGCAGCTACCACGCCTTCATAATCAGACAGCATGGTGGAAATGACCACTGCATTGGTCTGAGTGCCCCCTACCAGGAATTCTACCTCTGCGTCCTCCATGTCCGCCGCCTTGCATAGCCTGGCCTTTGCACTCTTACAGTAGTGGTCCGTGCCGTAGCCCGGCAGGTTCTCATCATTGATCTCCGCCAGCCTTTTCAGAATCTTTGGATGCGCTCCGTTTATATAATCACTTTCAAAAGAAATCATCTGTTTTGCTCCCTTTTATTATATTCCTGTGGAAACAGCAGCCGCCAGGGCGGTCAGGATCGATATTTGTTTACAGGGACATGTAGTCTATGTACAGGTCCTCGAACCGCCTGTGGTTGGACAGGCTGATCTCTCTGGAGATCTTCGTAACACGGTCCATCCTCTCTCTGACAGCCGGATCTGCCGCAAACATGGCAGCGCCCATGAGCGAGCTGTTGCCGACAGCCGTCACCCGGTCCGCGAGTTCTTCCGGAAGCATTCCGATCCCCACAGCCTTCCTGCAGTTGATCTTCTTCCCGAATCCCCCTGCCAGATAGAGGCGGTCTATCTGGTCATAAGAGACACCATAAGATTCTGTCAGTATCTCAATGCCTGCACGGATCGCTGCCTTGGCCATCTGCACTTCCCGGATATCCTTTGCAGTGAATGTGATATCCTGGGCCAGGGGGAATCCTTCCTCAAACCAGGGCTGTCTCATCAGGCCGGTCCTGTCTGCGATCCCTTCCCTGACCAGCTCGTAAACCGTTTCCAGGACACCGGTGCCGCATAGGCCTATTGGCGGTTTGGCTGCGATCGTGGAGATTAAAGCCTTTCCGTCCCGGATCGTCACCCCGTCAATCGCTCCCGGTACCCCGGCCACACCACAGCTGATATTTCCCCCTTCAAAAGCGGGGCCTGCCGCGGCAGAAGCAGCAAGGATCCCATCTCTGCTGCCGATGACCATCTCTCCGTTGGTTCCCAGATCAAGAAGGAGTGATAGTTCCTCTTTCCTGTCGATCCCGCAGGCAATGATCCCGCTGACGATATCTGCACCCACGTAGGTGCTGATCCCGGGCAGGATGGTCATGCCGCCGTACTGATGGAGGGACAGGTCCACGGGTTCATATGGATAGACGCCGAGTTTTTCACAGGAGAGTCCCTGGAGCAGGTGCCCCATGGTCGTGTTGGCAGATATGATCACCGGGATGGCCAGGTCCCTGACATCGCTGCCACAACCCAGCTGCCTGCAGAGCCTGCTTATATCTTCCATGGCCAGCTCCTTAAGCTTCTCCCCCTCTCCCCGGTTGGCGGCATCGATCCTCGAAAGGACATCCGCTCCATAAACCCTCTGCCGGTTGATGGTGGTCGCGGTTCTTAAAATCTTTGGACCCTGTCCCGGTTCCTGCCGGGCTTCGACGAGAGCTGCTGCGATGGTGGTGGTCCCGAGATCAACGGCAAGGGCCAGCTCATGGGACCGGTCTGCTCCTGACAGGATGCCCTGCCCCTTGCTGCCGGACTGGCTGTCCTCCTTCCTTGACACATCCTCCCGGTCTCCGGGTAGTGAACAGCGGGACATCTCCTCCCCAGACTCAGGAATCTCCAGCACAAAGGTCCCTGCTGCATGTGTCAGGCAGGAAAGCCTCCAGCCGGCGGATATTTCCTCATCAGAAAACCGTTCCCGGTCACCCGCGCAGGGCGGAGGGGCATCCGAGATGAATCTGACTCCGCACTTCCCGCAGCTGCCTCTCCCTCCGCACCAGGCCGGCAGTTCATACCCTGCTTCCCGCAGAGAAGCCAATATGGAATTGTTTTTGTCTTTTATGGTCAATCTGATTGTTTTCATGGTAATAGTATACCTGCCGGGCAGAAAAAAATCAAAAAATAACTGTTGTTAATTTCCTATCCGCTTTATTTGTGATAGAATACTTCTGAAAGAGAGAGCTGCCGGATAAAAACATGGCTAAAAAAGGAGTGATTGTATGAATCATGTTCTGCAGACTATTCTGATCATATGTTTTAATTCAACGAAGATTTCGATCATCATCCCCAGGATCCTGTTCATCATTGGTGCCTGGAAGATGCTTGAGAAATCCGGGCTTAAATCCTGGTGGGCTCTGATCCCCGGGATCAGAGAGTATCAGCTGGCCCGCTGTGCAAACCGCGAACCGGAAGGCCGGACTTACTGCGTTACCAACTTCATCATCACGATACTCCTGGTTATCATCAATGCTCTTTCCTGGGATCCTGATGCTTACTCAAAATCCCTGTCCGGTCTGCTTTACGCAGCCCTGATTGCTGCCGGGTTCATCAATCTGATCCACAATATCCGGATATTTCAGGGATTTATCCAGCTGTATGGCGTAAAAAAGCGCTGGATCCTGCTCTGCATCATTGATGAAACCCGCTTTATCCCCACCCTGGTCTGGGGCTTATCAGACAATTACCAGCCGCAGTGGAAGCTCCAGGATATCGAGGAGGCTATGGACAGGCTGGCTACAGAGGGCAGCGCTTCTGTCATGAAAGATGGCCTTACCGTCAACATAAAAGACCGGACTGTACGGGAATTCTTCCGGAAGAACATGCTCCTTCGCGACATCCACATGGCCATCCCCCAGGGGCACCTGGTATTGCTTCTGGGCGGGTCCGGAGCCGGGAAGACGACCTATCTCAATGCTGTCACAGGCTATGAGAAGGCCAATGCCGAAGTGCTTCTCAACGGGAACGACATGTATAAACATTATGATAAGATGATGTATGAGATAGGCTTTGTCCCCCAGACAGATATGATGCGCTATAAGGACACTGTCATCAATACTCTGATGGACACAGCCAGACTCCGGCTCTCTCCGGATATTTCGCCGAAAAAGACGAAGGAACATATAGAGGAAGTGATGGATATCTTCGGTCTCAAGCCCCTCAGGAACAGCAAAGTAGAGAAGCTTTCGGGCGGTCAGAGAAAACGTCTGTCGGTGGCTATGGAGTATCTTTCCAACCCCTCCCTCTTCATTCTGGATGAACCGGACTCCGGTCTTGACGGAGTCATGGCAAAGGAACTCTTTCACCGGCTCCGGAAGATCGCGGACTCCGGCAAGATCGTCATCGTGATCACGCACACACCGGACCGCGTAATCGAC
>CADBNQ010000348.1 GCA_902796045.1 uncultured Lachnospiraceae bacterium
CTGATCCGCATGGTGGAAGAAAGAGACTTTGAAAATGTGTTGATATAGATTACTTTTTGTGCATGGTCAATACTCTGCAGGGCCGGGACGGGTTTTCCGGACAGACGGAATTCACTGTCGTAATCGTCTTCAATGATATAGCGGCTGTCAGAGGAGGAGGCCCACCTGAGCAGCTCATAACGGCGGCTTGCCGAGGTCACGATCCCGGTGGGAAAATGGTGGGAGGGGGAGATGTGGACCACGTCAGCGCCTGATGCTTCCAGCTGACTGATCTTTATTCCCTGCTGATCCAGTTCGATCAGCCTTTTTTCTACCCGGTAGCTGTCATAGATCAGGGAGATCTTGTCATAGCCCGGATCTTCGACCGCATAGATTTTATGGAATCCCAGAAGCTGTATCAGGAGGCCGTAGAGGTATTCGGTCCCTGCGCCGATAATGACCTGGCGCGGGTTTATGTCCATCCCCCGAAACTGTCTTAAGTGCCCGGCGATGGCTTCGCGCAGCTCTGGAATACCTCCGCCCGGAGACCGGGTCATCAGGTCTCCCCCATGGTCGGAGAGGACTTCTCGGACCAGTCTGGCCCAGACTGAGAAAGGAAAATTCTCCGGCCGGGTCTGGTTGCTGGAAAAATCAGCAAAGAATTCTGTTTTTTCCGCAGCGATCGCTGCCGCCCTGTCACTGTCCTGGCAGGCCTCTGAAGGACCATCGGTCTTTCCTGGTCTTTTTCGGGACGGACTCCGGGCTGTCAGTTCACCGGCTGAGATATCAGAGACATAAAATCCTTTTCTTGGAACAGAATAGATATACCCTTCGGAGAGAAGCTGGGAGTAGGCATTCTCAATGGTGATAGTGCTGACGCCAAGGTTATCAGCCAGGCTTCTTTTGGAGGGCAGCTTCTCCTGCGGTGAAAGAAGACCGGTCACGATATCGTGTCTGATGTATGTGTACAGCTGTTCATAAAGAGGGATATTTCCCGTATTATCAAAGGTATAGCTCAGCATGGCCCCTCCCTGAGGAATTTTTCTCGACAAATGATTAATTTATGGTATCATATATGTGTGCTGTCATACAAGACAGACTTATTATAGAAAGAGAGCGGATTATGAATAAAGAACAGATCAGTACAATTTACGATTCACCTTATGTGAAGCTTTATGATCTCCAATATGAGAAAGACAGACATTATTATATAGCCAGCCGCCGTGAAAAGGACGATCTTCCCGCGCTGGCTCCCAGAGAGCGCTACAGGGATATGCTGCCGGATGCGGTCAGCTGTTTTGTCGTCATCCGGGTAAAAGGGCAGGAACCCAGGCTCTTACTCAACCGGGAGTACCGTTACCCGGCAGGACAGTATGTGCTGAGTGTCCCTGCGGGACTGATCGACAAGGGGGATAATAAATACCCTGACGCGATCGTCATCACTGCCCTCAGGGAACTGAAAGAGGAGACAGGGCTTGATTTTACCGCCGATGACGAGATCAAGGTGGTCAACCCCTTCGTCTTTTCCACGCCGGGGATGACCGATGAGGGCAAGGCCCTGCTCTTCATATCCATCAACCGGGATGAGATGCCGAAGATCTCCCAGGAGGGGGCCGTTGGTTCAGAGAAGTTCGACGGTTATCTGCTTCTGGATAAGAAAAAAGCAGAGGAATACCTCTTAAGAGGACGGGATGAACACGGAGTTTATTATCCTTTATATACCTGGGCAGCCCTGATGTTTTTTATGGGTGTTTCAGATTGAAAGTATCAGAAGGAGGATGAACATGAAAAGATTCTTAACATTTGCTATGACCCTGCTTCTTGTGATGCAGATTGCGGGCTGCCAGAAGGCTTCCAGCCTTTTTCACCAGGAGTTTGGTCCGGAAGATACCACTGAGGTTAAGACTGTGGAAGATGAAGACATCAAGGTGGGATTCCTGTTTCCGCTGGGATCCGATGCACCTGATACCATCTCTCATGTGGAAGCAGTCCGCAAGATGCAGCATGATACCGGCATGAAGGACAGCCAGGTTCTGATCGTCATGAATGTCGCTGCCAACGATTACCCGGACAAGATTGAGAAGCTGATCGGAAAGGGCTGTGATATGATCATCGCCAAGGCACAGAGCGCTGAGCCGGCCATGATCGAAGCTGCCCGCAACCATCCGGAAGTAGAGTTCTGCCAGGAAGACGGCAGGGAAGTCACCAAAAGCGGCCTGTCCAACCTCCACACCTACTATGTGAGACTCTATGAAGGCTATTACGCTGCCGGGATCGCTGCCGGTTCCAGGCTCAACGAGATGCTCAACAAAGGACGGATCAGCCCGGGAACCTGTCAGGTCGGCTTTGTGGCCACACGGGAGAACCCGGAGAATATCAGCTGTGCCAATGCCTTCTACCTTGGCATCAACAAGATGTGCTCCCAGGCTTCCATGATGGTCAGGTATGTGGGAAGCTCCGGGAATTATAACCAGGATAATGAAACTGCCAGGCAGCTGATCGCAGCCGGCGCCCGCATGATGAGCCAGAGGGTCTTTTCCACCGCCGTCGCCTCCGCATGCGCAGAGAATGATATCCCTGTCGTGGGCAGTGAGATCAATATCATTGACGTGGCACCCAACGAAGCCATCACCTCCGTGGTCGCAGACTGGAGCGTCTACTATGATTATGCCGTGGACTGCCTGATCAAGGGCAAGGAGATCCAGCCGGAATGGTGTGCCGGTTATAAGGAAGGGGCTGTAAGCCTCAGCCAGTTCAATGATGCCCATCTTTCTGAGGAGACCATCCAGGCAGTGGCCGATGTAGAGAAAGACCTTCGCAAGGACAAATGCAAGGTCTTTGACGTCACTACCTTTACAGTGGAAGGAGAGCCCCTTGACCAGCTGGTCAAGACGAATAAAGAGTATTCAAAATACAAAAAATATATCTCCGGGGGTGAGTTCAGAGAGTCCAGAAAGAAGGCTGTTCCCGTGATGGGATTCCTGGTCGACGGAGTCACCGTCAGTGAGGAGAATTACCTTCCCGAAGAGGAGACCGAAGAGTCAACAGAAGAATCGGCAAATTGATGATGATTTTTCCTTGTAATTTGTCCAGACATGTGTTAATATCAGTGAAGTGCGCATTTTGACAGGAGGGGAATCAATTGATAAGAACAGTAATGACCGTTGTATTTATTATAGTTTGTCTTGTATTGATCGTTGTCGTATTGATGCAGGAAGGTAAAGATGCAGGATTCGGTACATTCAGCGGACAGGTGGATTCTTATGTGAACAAGAACCGCGGGCGGACAAGAGAAGGTCAGCTTGAGAGGCTCACAGTGATCCTCGGCATTCTCTTTTTTGCCATAGCCATAGGGCTCAGCCTGAAGTATTTTCAGTAAAGGAAAACCGCCTCATCAGAGGCGGTTTATTTTTACTTTATAGGAAATTGTGATTTCCTATAAAGTAAAACCCTCCGGGGGATGCACACGCCGCACAAAGGAAGGCAGCTGTGCTGCTGTGCGGCGGCGCACAAAGTCCGGCTTCGCTCATCCCTCAAGATTGAGGGGCAGGGGAGTTGAAGTCCGCTTGCGGACTTTGATTCGTTTACGCCATGGGCGCCCTCTGACGGAAATAACATTCAGACAGTCCGGAGAAGATAATGAAAAAGAAAGAGATTGGTGAATTATTAAAAGAATATGGCGTCAGGGAATCCTTTTCCCGGGGAGTGATCCGCCAGGCCCAAAGCATCCCTGATCATGTGACCGGGGACCAGTGCCGGGGAAGAGAAGACCTGAGGGATAAACTGACCGTGACGATCGACGGTGCGGATGCCAGAGACCTGGATGATGCCATCACCCTTGAGAAAAACGGGGAGGGATATGTCCTTGGCGTGCATATTGCCGATGTGTCAGCCTATGTTGCCGAAGGTTCACCCCTTGACCGGTCTGCCCTGTCCCGGGGTACCAGCATCTACCTGACAGATAAGGTCATTCCCATGCTTCCCAGAGAGCTGTCCAATGGAATCTGTTCTCTGAATCAGGGGGAAGACAGGCTGGCCTTAAGCTGTATCATGGACCTCGACGGCCGGGGAACTGTCAGGGATTACCGGATTGTGGAAACGCTCATCAGGGTCGACCTGAGGATGACCTATGACGGCGTCCAGGCCATCCTGGAGGGAAAAGGCCATCCTGAGGGCAGCAGAGAGGATATACGCCGGCTCTGTTTCAGGATGCGGGATCTGGCCGGTCTTCTGAAAGATAAAAGAAGAAAAAGGGGCGCTGTTGACTTTGATTTTCCCGAATCTCAGATCATCACTGACAAGGATGGCAGGGTCTGCGACATAAGGCCGTACGAACGCAATACAGCGACTGACATCATAGAAGACTTCATGCTGCTGGCCAATGAAACAGTGGCACAGGACTACTTCTGGCAGGAGATTCCTTTTATCTATCGCGTTCATGAAGCACCAGAGCCTGACCGTTTAAAAAAGTTCGACCTTTTCATCCGCAATTTCGGTTACTATCTGAGGACTGAGAGGGAGACCTTTCATCCCAAGGAGATACAGAAGCTTCTTTTCTCCCTGGAGGGGGAACCGGAAGAAGCCCTGATCAGCCGGCTGGCCCTCAGGGCTATGCAGCGGGCCATATACTCCACTGTCAATGCCGGCCATTTCGGCCTTTCCACAAAGTATTACACACATTTCACTTCTCCGATCCGCAGGTATCCGGACCTGCAGATCCATCGGATCATCAAAGAGAACCTGCATGCACAGCTGACAGAAGACAGGCTCATGCATTATGAGGAGATCCTGCCCGAGGTTGCCAGGAAGTGCTCCGCCCTGGAGCGAAGAGCCCAGGAGGTGGAACGTGAGGAGGAGAAGCTTGAGAAGATAGAGTTCATGCAGAACCGGATCGGGGAGCATTTCACCGGCCTCATCTCCGGTGTGATCGCCTCAGGCTTCTTCGTGGAGCTTCTGAATACTGTGGAAGGCATGGTGCCGGTGCGCAGTCTTACAGA
>CADBNQ010000349.1 GCA_902796045.1 uncultured Lachnospiraceae bacterium
CAGTGAATGTGATCCTTTCCTGCGGCATGATCTACGGGGATTATTATTATATTAAGTGGACTACACAGGAAAAGATTGATGAGTATATCGATAAATATTTTGACCTGGAAGATATCCTGAATATCGCGGAGAATTCTTTTAAAGAATGTATCCTTCTTGTTGATACTTCTTCGGAAGACCTGAAGCTGATCAATCATCCGGATGATTATCCTGAGGCGGAGACTGCTGGTGACATCGGTTTTAGCAGGAAGATGATATCTGAAGAGGTGGAGGAGTTCAGAGATAAAAAGAATCGTTTATATGACTGTTCTTACAAGAAACTGGTGTCTGAACCCTACACTGTCATTGTCCTCAGTCCTGCTGTTTCAGGAATCAATGCTCAGTATACCCTCCTGTCTTTCCTTGTAACAGGACTTATGATGGTTCTCTGCATCATCACGATCGTCTGGCTGGACTCCATCAAATCATTTATCCGGGAACATGTCATTACTGAATCAGAGAAAAAGCGCTATCATCCTGTCAGGGTCAGGTCCCTTTTCATCTTATCCGGTATCTTCGGAGCAGCGCTGGTCTTTATCTGTGCATCCTTTTTTCATGCGATCGGCACTCTCAGGTCAGTGACTCAGAGCAACATCGACTCCATGGACATCCTGCTGACACGTCTGGAACAGAATGAAAAGATCAGGGAATCGGAATCCTACAAAGAAGAAGAACAGTGGCTGGTTCATTACGGCCAGCAGATTGTCTCTCTCCTGGCGGATAATCCAGGCCTGGCTGCAAAAGAGCAGCTTCAGAATTTCTGCGAGGATCTGGATGCTGATTATATGATGATCTTTGACCAGCAGGGTAAGGAATCTCTGTGCAGTACCACCTACAGCGGTTTTACTCTTGACATGTTCAACCAGGATGACAAGGCGGACTTCAGTCTCCTTCTGAAAGGAGTGCCCAGCATCGTCCGTGATCCGGTCATGAACAAAACGACGGGTCTGGTCAGCCAGATTGTTGGTGTTACGATTCCGGTCGGAGGGGATTCGGCAAATAATGGCGCTCTTATCATGGCATTTTCTCCGGAGCGGACAAAACGTACCCTTGTTGATGACACTGTCTCTGAAGAGCTCAGCCTTTTGGTCCCGGAGGGAGAATTATGCTTTGCCATAAACGAGAAATCTGAAAAAGTCTCTTTTTGCAGTAACGCTTCTCTGACAGGCATGACTGCCGATGAAATCGGGATAAAAAAGAAGAATCTGAAGGATGGATTTATGGATTTCTTTCAGGTCCTGAGAGTGAATTATTATGGGACTTCTTCCAGAAAAAACGGGGACCGGCTCTATTATTACGCCAGACAGACGACAGATATGTTAAAGTCAGTCTTCTACTATGGACTGACCACGATTCCTTTATTTCTGGCTGTCTATTATATCCTGCTGATCTACCTTCTGAAAGATTATGACATCACCTTCTTTGAAGAGAAGGCTGCTGAAGGAACATCCGTGATCAATGACCCTGTTCTTGAAGTGCGGTCTGATGATGGAAAGCTCCACAGAACGATCGATCCCTCAAAAAGGTTTGTGTTTTCCTATCACAAATGGAAAGATATGCGTCCGGAGGAAAAGGCCTGGTTTGCAGGCAGGGTCATCATGCTGACCTACCTGTTTGTCGGGCTGGTGTGGACTACGATTTTGAGTCATCATTATACAGACAGTAATATCCTCGGATTTATCCTGCACGGAGACTGGACGAGGGGGTGGAATCTCTTTGCCATCTGCGCTGTCTTCATCGTCCTTTACATAGCCTTCGCTGTCGTGACCCTGAGCAGGCTTATACTGCAGGTCATCTGTTCTTACACCGGTACCAGAGGAGAGACGCTCTGCCGTCTGATCTACAATTTCATCGAGTATATATCTGTATTTATGGCTGCCTACTATATCTTTGAATACCTGGGATATGATACCGGCGCTGTCATTGCCTCTCTTGGCCTGGTTACACTGGCACTTTCTCTGGGGGCCAAGGACATGGTGGCCGATATCCTGGCGGGGATTTCCATCATCTTTGAGGAGGACTTTCAGGTCGGGGACATTGTTGAGATTGACGGCTACCGCGGGATGATCCAGGAAGTCGGTGTGCGCTCTACAAAGATTATAGGACAGGGCAACAATATTAAGATCATCAACAACAGGGATATTAAGAGTATTATAAATATGACCAGGCTGAATTCCTGGTATGCTATTGATATGAATATCAGTGCCGCGGAATCTCTGGAAAGGGTGGAGAAGATTCTTGATGAGCAGCTGAAGAGAATCGGGGCGAAAGAGAAGACGATCATCAGTGGTCCCTTCTATAAAGGAGTGACCGCACTCGGCAACGGAGTGGCGACCATCACCATCATCGCCGAGTGCAAAGAGCAGGATTACAATCATGTCAGACGTTATATCAACCGCGAGCTTCGTCTTCTTTTCAACCGGGAGAATATCAAAATGTAGCAGCCAGCATATCTGCCTCTGCCCTGGACTTTACGCCGCCTCCTGCGCCGGCATGCTGTACACAGGCTGCCGCGCAGACAGTCCCGTAGTGGCAGCAGTCAGCTAAACTGAAGTCTCTGAGAAGACCGGACAGAAAGCCTGCCACGAAGTTGTCTCCTGCACCGGTGCCATCTATGGCCCTGACCGGCAGGGCCTTCATATGAAAGTGTTCATCATCTCCGTATACATAGCAGCCATCGCTGCCCGCCTTGATGATGACATTCCTGACACCCGCATCCAGAAAGGCGGCTGCCATGGCATCATAGTCACTGCAGCCGGTAAACCAGGCTGCCTCGGCATCATTGGGGAATATATAATCAATCATAGGCAGAATCTCTGCGATATCTTCAAGCCGTATCTGTCGGAAGGTCGGCAGCTTGGTGTCTGCACAGACCAGGCATCCGTTCTCCTTTGCCGCCTTAACCAGGCGGATCACATGGCCGCTCCGGTCAAAGGGGGCACGAAAGAGACTGGCCAGAGATATGATCCTTGTCCCTTTTACTACAGAGACATCAGGGGCGTAATCTCCCAGTAATGCTGCCTGGTCATTGCAGGAGATCCTGCTTCCATCTTCATTGACCAGCAGATTGGCCACGGGGGTAGCCCTTTTTGGACTGATCTCTATGGCGCTGCCGTCTATTCCGTTTTTCTCCACATGGTCAAGGATCAGCTGTCCGGCAAGGTCCTGACCCAGTCCACAGACCAGCTTTACCCTGTGTCCCAGCCTTGCCAGGACAGTGGCCTCATTGACCGCGTCTCCACCGATACTCAGAGTAATACTTTCTGCCCTGTGTATCTTTTTAGGGGCATCCTCTTTTCTGATGCCCCGTGTGATGCAGTCCACCAGTGCCTGGCCTATACAGGTTACTTCAGTCATATCCATATCGTTCTCCTCGCTATGATCCTGTTCATCAGGCCAGGATCAGGACTCCCTCTTCCTTAACCTTCCAGAAAGCTGTTCCAGTATCTGTCAAGCTGCTTCTCATCCAGTTTCTCCACAAACCTCCGCTTAATCGCAAGAAAAGACTCCAGGTCCTTCAGGATATGATAGAGAAGAGCACGGCTTTCAAACTCCTCCCGGCTTTCCGGGAGTTCTTCCAGGCTCATACTGTCAAAGACCTTTTTCAATTCAAGTTCCTGCTGCTCAGGATGGTTTATCTCAATCACATAATCAGTCAGGTAGATAATATACTCAGCCACAACCTTCGCCTGGGCAGGCATACTGCGGATCTGCTGCAGGGATGAGTGGAGGCTGTCTAACACCTGGCACTGGTCATACCGCATTTCAAAATAGTCGATATAATAAACCGGGTGCGAGTGGAAGGTGTTGTCCTGGTATTCGCCGGCGTCCCTGATATAAGTAAGAAGCCGCTGATCCAGACCATTGATATCATCCCAGACCTTAACCTGGTCTCCTGCATCCAGAAGATAGTCGGACATTTTCCGCAAAATATCCTGCATATCCTTTTCTGTCCTTCTCATGCAGCCAATCATATCTTTCTTGTGTTCCCTGTTATTCTGAATCTGATTCAGGATCAGGGCAATCACAATACCGATCAACACCAATATAAATTCGTTCTCTATAGATCTGAGTGAAAAATCATGAGTGATGAGGAGGTGGGCACCTATCACAGCATTGACCGAGATCGTTGCTCTCAGGTTAAAGAGCTCTGCAATCAGCACCGTCAGGAAAATATAACACCCATAGGCGGGAATCGGTGCCTCGATATGAAGAAAAACCAGCCAGGCAATAGCGATTGATACGCCAAAAGTGATCACACGGAAGATGGATAGTCTCACCGTCTCCCATTTGCTGGTCATCAGGGTCAGCAAAGTGATGGTGCCGGCAGAGACCATGTTATCAAGATGGAGTCTGCCGGCAATCAATATGGCCAGGCTGCTGCCTACACCGATTTTTAAGGCAAGCAGGGCATGTTTTTTCAGCTGTTTCTTGTTCCACAACATCTATACCGCCTTCAAGTCATTGTCAAGCCATCTGCTCTCATCTGACACTTCTACAGTGAAGATCCTCACTGCATCTTCGGGATTTTTGCTCTGATGGAACTTGAAAAGCATCCTGCCCTCCTCAAGTTCTCCCAGGATCTCAATCTTCCCTCTCGGGTGGCTCATAGCATAGCGGACATTTTTACCGATGCCATTCTGCAGAGATTTAGCAGATTCTACTATCCTGATGGCTTCCCGCAGGGGCACCTGGAAACGTCCCATCACTCCGGTGACCGGACGGCACTGGAAGATGTAGTAGGGAACGATATGGTTCTGAGTGAGGCGGCGCAGAAGCAGAGCCAGCGTTTCGGGCTCGTCATTGACGCCACGGAGAAGGACCGTCTGGTTCCTCACCTGGATCCCCCTGTCCTGCAGCTCCTTCACTGCCCGCACTGCTTCCGGTGTGATCTCGCGGGGATGATTAAACTGCGTGATCAGGTACAAGGGTTTCTTCTTCCCATAAGTTTCCAGGAGCGCAAGCAGTTCCTCGTCTTCATAGATCCGCTGGGGAAAGGTTACCGAAACCCGGGACCCGAAGCGGATAAAGTCCAGGCCCGGGATGGCGCTGAATTCCTCAAGATAGCGTTTAATGATCGTATTGGGATTCATCAGGGAGTCGCCGCCGGTGATCAGCACATTTGTGATCTCAGGGTGGCTGCGCACATAGGCTGCGGCTTCGTCAACCTGCTTGTTGAGCTCAGCATCAGAAAGACCGACAAGTCTTTTCCGGAAGCAATGCCGGCAATACATGGCACAGACATTTGTCGAAAGTATCAATGCCGTCTGATCATATTTATGCTGCAGACCGACCTGTCTGGTATTACTCTCCTCCCCGCTTGTGTCAGCAGAGCCCTCCGGAACAAGCTCATCCTCAGACGGGATGCACATCCTTGCAATCGGGTCAGCGGGATCATCCGGATCAATCAGAGAAAAATAATATGGCGTGATCATCATAGGAAACCTGGCGATGATCTGGTCATATTTCTGATATTCTCCTTCTGACAGCGTCATCTTTTCTGCAAGCTGCCCGACACTTGTGATGCTTTTTTTGTATTCTTCCTTCCAACTCATACTGTAACCCTTTCTAATAACGTACCGGCACGGGGTCCGGCTTCTTTATATTAGATTGTATCAGTTCATCTTGCGCTCCGCAAGCAATTCACATAATTAACACACATTACGTCATAATTTAATCATGTCTTTTGCTCTCTACAAGGATGCGTCCCCTGTGGATGCTCTCCTTAAAGAAATCCTTCACTGAACAGCCTGCACGACCTGAAGATGCGCAGGCACAGGCGCAGGCACAGGAAGATGCGCAGGCACAGGATGAGGCACAGGATGAAGCACAGGAAGAGTGGCGGGAGGACCCACCGGAACGGGAGGACCGGGAGTTGGACCGCGAAGTGATGACAGGTACATTGACCACGTTGACACGGATATAGGTATTGTCCGAATCCCCATAGCGATAGGTGCCTTTTTTGCTGTACTTTTCAGGATGGTCAATCTGGTTCTCCTCTACGACCTCCTTGCTCTTGATCATAGAACGGCCGCAGTAGGGGCAGCTGTCCTTGCCTTCTTCCCGGGCAGCACCGCAGCCCGGACAGGTTTCATAATACTCGATTTTTGTGCGGGTAATCTTTTTCTTCGTCTCCTGTCTCGATCCAAAGCCGCTTCCCTCAATGATCCATTGAAAGAATCTATAGACCAGGTATATGGGTATCGCTATCATGCCTACAAGGATGGCCAATACCAGAAGAACCATGATCATGTCAAAGAAGCCGAAGTTCCCATCGCCCTGCGAATCTGTTTCGCTGCCGCTGCCAGCCTGACGCTCGACCGCGAAGGTAAAAGCGTCATTGGGATAGACGACCGACATGGTATACTTCTGACCCGGCGGCAGGGAAGACCGGAAAGTCAGGTATCCATCCTCCTGCAGACAGTCAGGCTGCCAGGCGCCGGCTTTTTCCCCATTCCAGCGGATGGTAAGCTGCCTGACCTCCATGCCGTCAAACCATGCAGGAGTAAAGGTGTATACTGTCTCTCCCTCAGTCCATTTGTCAATCTGATACATGTGGTCCTGGGTCATGGAGAAATCTATGCCGACAGTCTCGCCTTCTCCATAGGCACGGTCCAGATAAATAGCAAGTTTACTTCCCTGATCATTGATATGGTCGATGGTATCACTCAGGGGCGTGATCTGGTCATGGTAACTGTTGGGGACACCAAGATCGATCCACTCCAGTTTACCGATGGAATCATCAAGAACCTTCCAGTCAATGTGATAAGTCATGTTGAGGGAGGCATCCTCGTTGACATCTACCGTGATCGTCATATCCTCGATCACGTCGGTCGCTTCGGCCTCTGTTATGCATGCCGGAAATAAGATCAGGATCAGCAGGGCAGCCATAAAGAGGCAGCATTTAACAGCAGTAATATATATTTTTCTCATTGACAGCACCTCCTGAGGGGACACTCACCCGTCATGTCAGCCGAATAGTCCCGCCCTGCGGCGCAGGAGGGACACTCCCAGATAGATTCCCAGTCAGCCTTAAGCATATGCCCAAGGGGTTTGTCAGACAGCCAGCTCTGGCACGGAACAACGTTCCCGCCCGGAGTGATGGCCATATTGGACAGGCAGGCACCGCAGGATGGTGACGGGATGCCCAGCTCCTCAAAAACCTGGTGGGGGATCCACCCCGGCGAGGTGAAGGCAATCTCCATGCCATTTTTGTGACAGTAGGCAACGGCTTCCCGCAGGATCTGCTCCAGTTCCTCCCCAGAAAGCTGCAGGCTCTCAGAGGCTTGCCGGGCAGCGTTGCCGGTTGTGATCAGGCCGGAGCAGGTGACGTAGATCACACCTTCCTGGTGGAGATATTCCAGCGTTCTTATATAGTCTTTATTCAAGGTGCACAGAGGGGTATTAATACTGACGGAAAGTCCCTCTGACAGCGCATGGCGGATGCCCTCTGCCGTATGTTCAAACTGGTCTGCCCCAACCAGCCGGTTATGGATCTCAGGGTCATCGGAATAAAAAGTGATCTGTACACTGTCCAGCTCTGCCCGGCGAAGGGCACGGCAGTATTCTTCTGTGAGCCTGATCCCGTTAGTATTGACACGGGAGATAAACCACCTGGCATAAGCGATCAGTTCAATGAGATCCTCCCGCATAGTAGGCTCCCCACCTGTGAATGTCACCTGGGGGATCCCAGCGGCACGGCATTTATCCAGAATGGCCTTCCATTCCTCTGTTGTGAGCTCCTCCTCCTCGGCCAGAGGCTGGTCAGCCGCATAGCAATGGATGCACTTCTGGTTGCAGTGCCACTTGC
>CADBNQ010000350.1 GCA_902796045.1 uncultured Lachnospiraceae bacterium
CCAAAGAAGCTGGTGAACCATACAACGATGGTGGACAGAAGGATGATGGTTCCGGCCTTTTTGATGAATGACCAGCCCCGCTCCCACATGGAACGGAGAACATTGCCCAGGGTCGGCATGTGGTAGGCAGGAAGCTCCATGACGAATGGAGCAGGCTCTCCTGCAAACATCTTAGTCTTCTTGAGCATGATTCCAGAGACGACTATGGCTGCCATACCGATGAAGTAAGCCGAGGTCGATACCAGGGCAGAGCCCCCGAATATGGCTCCGGCGATCATGCCGATAAATGGAACTTTGGCACCACATGGGATAAATGTGGTGGTCATGATGGTCATCCGGCGGTCTCTCTCATTCTCTATGGTTCGGCTCGCCATGACACCGGGCACGCCGCATCCCACACCGATGAGCATGGGGATAAAGGATTTGCCCGAGAGTCCGAATCTTCTGAAAACACGGTCCAGAACGAAAGCGATCCTTGCCATGTAGCCGCAGGCCTCAAGAAAGGCCAGCATGAAGAATAATACCAGCATCTGTGGAACAAAGCCCAGTACTGCTCCCACACCGGCGACGATACCGTCAAGGATCAGTCCTTTCAGCCACTCTGCCGCATGTGCTTTGTCAAGCAGTGACTCAACGAGAGCCGGTATGCCGGGGATCCATGTCCCGTAATCTGCAGGATCAGGCTCCTCCCCGATCTCCTCAAGGGTCTTTACGGCTTTCTCATAGTCTGCCAGACTTGCTGTCTCTTCAGTAACTTCCAGGGTCTCTTCGTCTTCCACAGTATAGGTAAAATCTCCTGTGGGCGCCGCATTGTTCTCTTCTACATAGGCATCATAGCCTTCTACGATGGGAGCTGCCTCGGCATATCTCTCTGCGATATCCCCGTAGCCGCCGTCCATGCCAAAGAGGTGGAAACCGTCTCCGAAAATACAGTCGTTGGTGAAATCAGTAGCCGGGGCTCCGACGGCCACCATGGCGACCCAGTAGACCAGGAACATGACAAGGGCGAAGATCGGAAGTCCCAGAAAACGGTTGGTCACGATCCGGTCGATCTTATCTGATGTCGTAAGGGCCCCGGCATTTTTCCTGGTATAGCAGGATTTTATAACCTCGGCAATATAGATATATCGTTCATTGGTGATGATACTCTCGGCATCGTCATCCAGTTCTTTCTCCGCATCCCTGATATCCTGCTCGATATGGGCCATGGTATCAGCCGGGATCTTCATCTGGGCGAGCACCTTATCATCTCGTTCAAAAATCTTGATGGCATACCATCTCTGCTGCTCTTCCGGCATGTCATGAACCACTGCCTCTTCAATATGGGCAATGGCATGTTCTACCGGTCCGGAGAAGGTATGGAGGGGGACTGTCTTCCCTGTCCGCGCCGCTTTGATCGCCTCCTCAGCGGCCTCCATAACGCCATCCCCTTTCAGAGCAGAGATGGCAGCAACCTTGCAGCCGAGCTGGCGGGACAGTTCCTCTAAGTTGATCTGATCCCCGTTCTTCTTCACAAGGTCGATCATATTGACAGCCACTACAACCGGTATCCCCAGCTCAACCAGCTGTGTCGTCAGATAAAGGTTCCTCTCAAGGTTTGTTCCGTCAATGATGTTCAATATGGCATCGGGACGGTCAGCGACCAGATAATTTCTGGCAACCACTTCCTCCAGTGTATAGGGAGAAAGAGAATAGATGCCGGGAAGGTCTGTGATCGTCACATCATCGTGTTTCTTCAGTTTACCTTCCTTCTTTTCCACTGTGACACCAGGCCAGTTTCCGACGAACTGGTTAGACCCGGTCAGTGCATTAAACAGGGTTGTCTTTCCACTGTTGGGATTCCCCGCAAGTGCGATCCTCAAACTCATTTTTCCTACTTCCTTTCTTCTACCTCAATCATCTCAGCATCCGCCTTGCGGATGGAAAGTTCATAATTCCTGACAGTCACTTCGATCGGATCTCCCAGGGGAGCTACCTTCCGGACGTAGACGGCTGTATTCTTCGTCAGCCCCATATCCATGATCCGGCGCTTAACAGGGCCTGATCCATGGAGCTTCACAACGGTCACTGTCTCTCCAATCTTAACGTCTCTTAATGTCTTCACTCTTTTCTCCTCCTATCTCATGTCTCATGTCTCATACCATAATCTTTCGGGCAAGCTCAGTGCTCACGGCCACACGGCTCTCTTTCACTTTGAGGATCAGATTCCCTCCAAGTGTGTTGATGACACTGACCTCTCCTCCTACATTGAAACCCAGGTCCTCCAGGTGTTTCTTAACCTCTGGTCTTCCCCCGATCTTTTTGATGGTGTGGGACTTTCCTTTTTCAGCATAAATAATCGGCATCATATTCCTCCTCCTGCCCGTCTTGATCAGGTTCATAGTTATGAATGTAGAACAGGCATTAGTATATTAAAATATAAATTAGCGATACCTAATCATAATTAGTATAGTTAGGTACCGCTAACATGTCAAGTGTTATTTTTTGTTTTCGATTTCTTACTCTGTATCCTTCAGGATCTCCTCCATGGGTATTTTCCTGATCTTTCGATATTCCAGCACTGCAACGGCCAGATAAGAACTGATCCCGATCAGAAAAACCTTCAGATAAACAGATTGCGGGACATAGAGAGACATCCATCCGGTCATCTCCCTGATCATCATATATCTAAAGAGTACCACCAGGACCCTGTAATCAAGAGGGATGCTGACCAGGAAGAACAGGACCACCATGAGTGAGGTGGGGACCAGGTAGAGGCCTCCGATCTCGTGATTCTCGTAGCCCAGGATCTTGGCCAGAGAAATGGGCCGGCCATTTTTTTCTATGATGATTTTTGTCAGCAGATAGATCACCACCAGGAAAATGATCACCGCAAAACCGTTCACCAGGTCCATCATGCCTCCCATGGACCGGTCCAGCTGCCGGGAGATCTTGGTAAGGGCCTCCAGATCGATGACCGTACCGATATATTTCCTGTCTATATCAGTGATTTCGGTATCGGAAAAATACCCGCAGAAGTAGTCATCTTCCTCTCCGAAAAGTTCATTCAGTTCTTTCCGGTTCATGAAGAGAGACAGACTTCCCTGATAATCATAGATCCCCGCCACCCGGAACTGATATTTTTTATCCTCATAGGCTTCCTTCAGGGTAAATGTATCCCCCTTCCTGAGCCCGTATTTTTCTGAAAAGCCTGCAGAGACATAAGCTCCGCCTTCCGGTATGTCTGCCTTGATATAACGGCTGTCAGGCTCGACGCCATAACAGTTGATCTCCTCGCTCTTATAGAAGCCGTCATCCAGGGTCTTTAAAGGCCAGATGCTGAATTTCTCCGCATCTTCGTTATCTGTCTCCACGCTGTAATAAAAGGCCATCATCTCCAGCATGGACCAGATCCTCTGTTCTTTGTTTTCCCCTGCCAGGGGGCCTTTGAGCATATACTGGTATTTACTCAGCATATTTCCCGACAGTTCCTCCTGATAATGGTCCAGAACCACCGGAAGCGCTATCCCGAAAAGCAGCAGCAGGGAGGCAAAGGCAATCCCTGCAAAAAGCATCAGATAGGAGGTCATGTTCTGCAGGATCACACGCAGACGAAAGCGGGCAAAAAAGGGAATCCCCTTATAGAGGGGAAGGGCTTTCCCCTGTCCGGAGCCGGCGATATCTCTCCGGATAAATCTCAGAGGCGGCAGGGACAGCTTTCTGACAAGGACCAGCAGATTGATGATGAGCATCATGACTACCGGAACCACCGTGGTCAGCATAAAAGCCTCTCCGTTCCAGATGGTGACATAGGTCGGGAGACTGTAGCTGCCATAATACATGGCGGCACAGAAATCTTTAAAATAAGTATATCCTGCGATATTGCCTGCCAGGGCTCCGGCCAGAGTGACCAGAAGGGGCATGGTCATATAATGCTTCACCAGTTCACGCCTGCTGTAGCCGGAGGCTCTCAGGGTGCCGATGACATTGGCCTCCTTCATGATGGTATTGCCGATCGTGATGGCAAATACAAAAGCCATGATGCCGATTATAATGTAGAGGAGGATCAGCATCATGGCCCGGTCAGAACTCATATCCTCGCCGGTAAAACGGATGGCCTGATTCTGGTAGCGGGGAACAAAATCTGTCAGAGCCACCTCAGCGTTGATCTTCTCCATCAGGTCCTCTGACACTTCTTTCTCCTCTGCCTCGGAAGCCGGGAATTCCCTGTATTTCCAGGCATAGGAGTAAGTCATTTTCTTTGCGGCAAATTCATCAAAAGCTTCTTTGGTGACGACGCCTACGCCAAACCTGATGGAGTCAAACATGGCATCACTGTTGTCAGAAAAGAGGGCGCTGTAATCAGAAAGAGCCACCAGGCCTGTGATCTTCCAGCTGCGGGAGGAAGTAGAGATCCTGTCCCCCACCGAAAGGCCGTTGTTGTCTGCGTACATCCGGTCTATGGCAATCTCATCCTTCTTTTCAGGGAGCTTCCCTTTCATCAGGCAGACTTTGTTCACCTCATCCCTCAAAGCATAAATACGCATGGTGCTCCCGTTGGTGAGCTTCCACTGTGTATAGAAATTCTCATACAGACGGATGCCCAGATCTGTGACAGCCCTGACCTGTGCCCGGTTCATCCTGTGTCCCGTCTCAAAATGTCCATCTTCTATATTATATTTTTCAAAGCTTTCCTGATAGGCAGTCATCATACTGCCGTCCGCCACCAGGAAACCGCTGATCAGTCCGATCGTCAGGGACAGGAGAAGAAAGATCACCAGGTATTTCCCAAACTCAGACTTCAGTTCCCGGGGCAGCCGTCTGTTAAGGGGATTTCTCATATTTTTGCTCCCTTTCCCGGATCCCTGACACTCACCACTCCAGGTCTTCGGCCGCGATCCGCGCCTCGTTTGTCTGCCTGTCCCGGATCAGGCCGTCTCTCATCCTGACCACCAGGTCTGCCATCCCGCCGATCGCTTCATTGTGGGTAACCATGATCACCGTATTGCCGTATTTTCGATTCACTGTCTCAATCAGATGGAGTATCTCTTTGGAGGTCTGATAATCGAGAGCCCCCGTAGGCTCGTCGCACAGGAGGATATCAGGATTCTTCACGATCGCCCGCCCGATGGCCGTCCTCTGCTGCTGTCCTCCTGACAGCTGGTTGGGCAGCTTGCCCCGATGGTCATAAAGTCCCAGGGTGTGGAGAAGTTCATCCACGTCAAGGGGGCTCCTGGACAGATAGGCCCCGACCTCGATGTTTTCTCTCACGGTCAGGTTGGGGATCAGATTATACATCTGAAAGATATAGCCCAGATGCTTTCTGCGGTACCGGGTCAGTTCCTTCTCTTTCATCTCCTCCATCCGGTCTCCGTCAATAACGATATCCCCCGAGTCCGCTCTGTCAATCCCTCCGATGATATTCAACAGTGTTGATTTGCCGGAACCGGAAGGTCCCAGCAGGACACAGAAGGATCCCTTCTCCACATCCAGGTCAATCCCCTTCAGTACTTCAACCCGGCTCTCGCCATTTCCAAAACTTTTCTTCAGATGATGGATGCTCAAAAACATTGTATTCTGATCTCCTTTCAGGAATCGGCTCTTATCTTTTAGAAATCAAGGAGATCTCTGCTGTTAGAAAACACTAACCACAGGGTCTTTTTAAACCGCTGCCGGTTTGGACAGCGGTTAGTTCCTGCTAACATTATAGAATTTCCTGATCATTCTGTCAAGTCAGGTCCTGAAAGATCAATTTCCTATGAGATAAAAGAACCGCCCGGCAGCTGCCGGGCGATTCTTATAATCAGGATAATACTTCCAGAATCCAGTCTACATCATCGGTTGTCTTCATTTTCTCAAGCACCTCAGGGTTGTCCAGACATCCGGCAATCTTACCCAGAAGATCCAGATGTTCGTCACCGATTCCGGCGATACCGAATACCAGCTGTGCCTTCTCATCTCCGAAGTCAACGCCGTCGGGGTACTGGAGCATGGTGATGGCTGTCTTCTTGACAGTTCCCTTGGCCTGGGCTGTTCCATGAGGAATGGCAATGCCCATGCCCATGTAGGTGCTGACCAGACGCTCTCTTTCAAGCATGGCGTCAATGTACTGCGGTTCAACACATCCCCGCTCAAGCAGAAGCTCTCCGGCTCTGCGGATGGCCTCTTCCTTGCTGACAGAAGGCTGATTTAAGCAGATGCTTTCCCGTACGATGACGTCCTTCTTTCCGCCCTTAGCCGCAGGGTCTGCAGCTGCTTTCTCTGTCTCCTGAGGGAGGGTTTCTGCAGGAGCATCCAGAGTTGTCAGCTGCAGATAGAGCGAATCAAGAGCCGGGTCATTTAAGAAGTTATCTATAGTGACAAGCTGAGCCTGCGGCACCGATTTCTTCGCGCGGTCCTGCAAAGTAGTCTGGACCACTGCGATGTCACAGTCAGAAGGTATATTGTCAACTGATGTATTGGTTACATTGATATCAGGTCTCACTGCCTTGATCCGGTTGCGGAATTTCGTGGCACCCATAGCGGAAGAGCCCATACCGGCATCGCATGCAAAGACAACTTTTCTTACAGAACCTGCATCTGTTACTGCGATTGTTTTTTTGGCCTGAGCCTTCATATCTGCCATCTGTCCCTGAGCCTCTTCAATAGATACTGATGAGCTTGTGGCGCGAATGATGACGGAGGCGATCACGAAGGATACCGCTGCTGCAATCATAACTCCCAGGAAGATCGGCAGGATCTTGTCCTTCGGTGCCATGGCCATAAAGGCGATGATAGATCCCGGTGAGGACGGTCCCTTCAGTCCGCATCCCGTCAGGGAGAACCATGTGATGGCACAGATGTTGCCGATGATCGGAGCAATAATGATGACAGGATTCATCAGCACATATGGGAAGTAAATCTCATGGATACCACCCAGGAAGTGGATGATGATCGCTCCAGGTGCAGAGTCTTTTGTTGCCTTGTCTTTTGAAAATGCCCAGTAGGCAAGGAGGACACCAAGTCCGGGACCTGGGTTGGCTTCCAGCATGTACATGATGGACTGTCCTGCAGTCTTAACCTGTTCGGCACCAATCGGAGTAAAGATACCGTGGTTGATGGCGTTGTTGAGGAACAGAACCTTGGCAGGCTCGATAAAGATGGCTGACAGCGGAAGCAGATTGTGATTGATCAGTACGTCTACACCTGCTGTAAGTACTGCCAGGATGGCCGTCATGAACGGTCCGATCACATAGTATCCCAGTATGGCGATCAGCATACCGAAAATACCGATGGAGAAATTGTTGATCAGCATCTCGAAACCAGCCGGCATGCGGGTTTCCATAAATTTGTCAAACTTCTTGATGATCCAGCCGGCAAACGGTCCCATAACCATGGCACCCATCAGCATTGGCTGACCATCCGTACCGCCTACACCGGCGATACATCCCACAACAGCGATGGCACCCATGACGCCGCCCCGGGCTCCGCCGACGATCTTACCACCTGTATAGGCGATCAGAATCGGAAGCAGATAGGTCAGCATATAGGGCTGAATGGAAGCAAGCTGTTCGTTAGGCAGCCATCCATCCGGAATAAATAAAGCTGTAATCAATCCCCATGCGATAAAAGCACCGATATTGGGCATAACCATGGAGGATAAGAACTTACCAAATCTCTGAAGTCCGTTTTTCATAATACTCTCCTTATAATCCTTATATTCATCACAAACGCAGCTTTGTTTTGAGGACTGAAAGGTATATATGATCACGAACCGGTTAAAAATGAATCTGTCAGCAGTTTACCAGACTTCTACTTCATGCTCCCTGCAGACTTTTAAAAAAGATGCTGGCAGACGGCCGTCAGATATTACCACATCTATCTCGTCCAGAGAAGCAAAACTGAAGGTGGAGTGTTTCCCAACCTTTGTCGAGTCCATCAGAGCGATCACTTTTCCCGCACGTTCTATAGCTGTCCGCTTCAGCAGAGATTCTTCGAGAACATTACAGGCAAATCCTTCCCTGTCGTTATAGGAAGTTACTCCTATAAATGCCAGGTCAAAATTCATCTTCCTGATCTCTTCAATCCCCTGCATCCCGCAGATACTCATACTGTAACGGTTCAGGCTCCCTCCCGGTATCAGCACCTGAGGGTGTTCAAGTCTTGCCAGCTCCATGGCACAGCTGATGCTGCTGGTGATGATCAGGTTGTCTTTATCGGTCATCTCGGCTGCCAGCATGGTCGTGGTCGATCCCGAATCCAGGAATATCGCTGTCTGCGGGGAAATCATCTCTTTCGCTTTTAAGGCGATGGCTTTCTTCGCGTCCACGTTCCTCACACTCCGTCGGCCCAGATAATCATCTGTGCCCACAACAACCTCCACCGACCTGGCTCCACCATGGATCCGCACGATCCTTTTGCTGCTATCCAGGTTCTTAAGATCTGTACGGAGAGTCATATCCGAGACATCCGGAAATGCCTCCTTGAGCTGGGCGAAGGACACCTGTCCCTTCTCATTGATCAGTGCAGTTATAGCATTGCGCCTGCTTTCAACAGAATCCATTCTTCCTCCTTCCGGGACCAGTCCAAAAATCCCCGGAAGGATTACGGTACCGGTCCACTATTGTGTTTGAAAATTAGCCAGAAGATATTCCTCTGCTTCGGGACACCACAGTCCCTTATGTGCATCTACTATATCTGCAAGAGCAGTAAATCTCTCATCTTCCTTCCCTTTTTCCCTGAGATCAGTGAGGGCGATCAGAGGCATCTCAATGTGATTGTAGATGAGCTTCTTTCCACCCGGGATCTTGGGAAGATCCAGAATCGTCTCAGCCGCTGCATCCAGACCGCCGATATGGGTGATCATCACTGCAGGATTGATGCGTCCTGATGCCGTCAGCTCCAGACACTCGATCATGTCTGCCGTATTGCCGCCTGTGGTTCCCATGACATGCGTAGAGTTATAATGAATGTCATAGAAATTCATCTTTGCGCTGAACTTGGGATCAGTCGGGCCGGCGAAGAAGTTAAGACATCCGTCGCGTCCCAGCACCCCGCTGGACTGCTCGACCACCGGTGCCACAGGAGCATAACAGAGCACATCGTCAAAGCCTGTGCCTCCGGTCAGTTCGCGAAGGGCTGCCACCGGATCATCCATGTTGCCGGTGTTCACAAAGTGAAGCTCGATTCCCTTCTCGGCTGCCTCTTCAGTTGGGAAGAGCTCTAAAGCCCTGTCCAGTCTCTCCTGGTTGACGTCAGTCACCACGATCATGCCAGGTCTTCTGTCACA
>CADBNQ010000351.1 GCA_902796045.1 uncultured Lachnospiraceae bacterium
CATCCTCTTCTGAGTATAGCTCATTTTTAAGGAATCGAAAAGAGTGAAAACAGGTAGAGAGTCAATCGAAATCGCCTCAGAGATTGAAGTAAGGGAGTCTTTGTGCTACCATAGAGGCAATGTCAATTAAATTGCAGTACATGGAGGTGCAGCCTGTGGATATGAATATGAAATTCTATCGGAAGCTTCCTATTCCGAAGAATGTGAAAGAACAATTTCCTGCAGATGATCGTGTAAAGAAGATCAAAGAGGAGAGGGATCCCGAGATCCTAAGGATATTCGAGGGGAAATCTGACCGTTTTCTTCTGATCATCGGTCCCTGTTCAGCGGATCATATGGACTCGGTTCTGGACTATGTGTCCAGGCTCAGCAGGGTGCAGGAGAAGGTCAAAGACAAGATTTGGATCGTCCCCCGGGTCTACACCAACAAACCCCGGACAACGGGGGGAGGCTATAAGGGTCTTGTCCATCAGCCGGATCCTGAGAGCAAGCCGGATATGCTGCTTGGCCTCATCGCCCAGAGGGAGCTTCACCAGAAGGCGATTCTCGAGAGCGGGCTCACCTGCGCGGATGAGATGCTCTACCCTGAAGACTTCAGGTATCTTTCAGACCTCCTCTCCTATATAGCTGTGGGAGCCAGGTCGGTCGAGAATCAGGAACACAGGCTGGTAGCCAGCGGGGCGGGAATCCCGGTCGGGATGAAGAATCCGACAGGCGGGGATCTCTCTGTGATGATGAATTCCATCACCGCAGCGCAGGGAAGCCATGTCTTCCTCTACAGAGGGTGGGAGGTACAATCCCTGGGCAATCCTCATGCCCATGCCATCCTGAGGGGATATGTGGACAAAGATGGACAGACATATCCTAATTATCACTACGAGGACCTGATCCAGCTGCATGACCTGTATCAGGAGAGAAAGCTGGTCAATCCGGCAGTGATCATCGATACCAATCATGCTAATTCAGGGAAGAAATATATAGAACAGATCCGAATTGCCAAGGAGGTCATCCACAGCTGCAGGTTGTCGGAAGACATACGAAAAATTGTAAAAGGCCTGATGATTGAAAGCTATATTGAGGATGGGAATCAGAAAATCGGAGAGGGATGCTACGGAAAATCAATTACAGACCCTTGCCTTGGATGGGAAAAAACGGAAAAACTGATCTATGATCTTGCCGATTCCCTCTGATTTTGACGGAAAACCCTCTGATTTCGAATTCTTTTCTCTTGTACTTTTTTATTTTTTGCTATAGAATACTTGTAACTATCGGCAATTTATTTTCCTATATACAGCCTTTCTCAAATATGTTACAATATTTTGAACAAAGTCATTTATCTGAGATGATTATTTAATATAATGTTAACATATTTCAGAAAGGAATTTAGGTATGTCAGAAAGAAGATTGTTGATTCTTCATCATGACGAGGATCGAGGCCGTGAGATATTTTCCTATTTCCACGACAGCGGCTACCAGGTGCAGAGGTGTCTGGAATATGATGAAGTGACAGAAGCCCTCTGTCAGGACAGGCATAAACCGGAACTGATGATCCTGGGAACAGATAAGCCGGAAAGAGCATTCTATGAGCTGATTGACCATGTACGGGAATTGTCAGACCTGCCTGTGATCATGCTTTCAGAAGATGAGGACATCCAGAGCCAGCTGTATGCATATTCCAGAGGGATTGATGATTATATGATCCAGTCGGAACCGCTTCCCCTGCTTGAAGCGCATGCGGAGGCTATTTTCCGGAGGCTGGACGGGAGAAAGAGATCCACGGTGACAGCAGGAGCCCTGACGATTGATTACGAGAGCAGAAAGCTGTATCTGGCAGACCAGATCATCAAGGTTACTGCAAAAGAGTTCGATCTTATGGAGTTTTTTGTACAGCATAAGGGGATGATCCTTTCCAGGGACAGGATCCTGGATGCTGTATGGGGGTTTGACTACGTGGGCGGTTACCGCAGCGTAGATACCCTTGTAAAGAAGCTCAGAGCGAAGCTTACCAAGGAGTACCCGTATATCCAGACAGTTTATGGGGTGGGCTATTGCTTTGACGTTTAAAAAGGAGGATGAGCAGCCATGAAACGAGTGATCGGTACACTTGCGGTATTTCTTATGATATTCAGCTTGCTTTTGCCGCAGAGTGTACAGGCAGCCAGCAAGGTTAAGGTGAAGTATAAAGGGGTGACCAGGTCTTATTCCAAGAAGAAGACCTGTGTCTATATCAATGGTAAGAAGGTGGACCTGTCCACTGCCCCCATCTTTGTGAAATCCGGCGCTTATATGGGCCCTCTGTCGAGAGTTTTTACCGGCAGTGAGCTGAATGTCCAGTATAAGAAATCCGGCAAGAAGATCACCCTGACCTATAATGGCCATAAGCTGACCTTAAAGGATGGCACCACCAAGGCGATCGTAGACGGCAAAACCGTCAAGAAGGCCCTTAGCTCTTCACCCATGAAGTCAGCAAAGTATGCCAATAACCGATCCTCAAACTGGATTGTTCCTCTTAAAAGCGTATGTGCCAGGCTTGGTCTGAATTACCAGATGAAGGATGGGACCATCTATATCAGCAGCAGAGCGGCAGCTCCGAAAGCCGGCCCTACAGTACAGAAGCCTGCAGCTCAGCCTGCAGCTCAGCCTGCAGCCCAGCCGGCGGCACCTCCGACAGGGCAGGTTGTTCTTGTCCTGGATGCCGGCCATGGCGGCGTAGATTCCGGAGCACGTGGGAATAACCTGTTAGAAAAAAACATGACTCTGGCTATTGTTCTTGGGGCAAAGAAGTATTTTGATAAGGACAGCCGTTTCAAGGTGCTCTATACCAGAGTGATGGACACTTATCCGAGCCTTGATGACCGGTGCAAGCTCGCCAATAACAATAATGCAGAGCTTTTTATCTGTGTCCATATCAATTCTGCATCAGCAAAGGCAACAGGAACTGAGACTTTATACAACAATTCCAGAGTCGATAAGACCCGAAGATTTAACATTGATTCCAAAGATCTGGCGCTGGCTATGCAAAGAGTCGCCAGGAATTCTACAGGGTTCCCGGATCGTAAACTTGTCAACCGGACCGGTCTGCGGGTTTTGAATAAGACAAACATGCCCGCATGCCTGATCGAATACGGCTTTATCAGCAATAAGACAGAAGCAAGACTTATGAACTCCAATACAGCAAGGTATGGCCGTGAGCTCTACCAGGGGATCGTGAATTACCTGATTGCCAAGGGTAGAATCAAATAATAAGTGAGCATACATGGCATAAGATCTCAAGAACCATTCAGACTGGTTCTTGAGATTTTCTTTTAGCGGAAGCAGGAAGCGTTAACCAGTCTTTAACAGGAGGGGGATCAGTATGGATAAAAACAGACCAAGAGGAAGAGAAAAGCACGTGACATCCGGGGGCTCGGGGGTTCACCGGAGGGGCCAGGGGCTGGG
>CADBNQ010000352.1 GCA_902796045.1 uncultured Lachnospiraceae bacterium
CTAAATAGTATCACAGTAGACGATATATCAGACTGCTGGTATTACTCCGTAGTAAGTGAGGTAAAGAAGGGGACATCTGATGCCGACCAGGTATTTGATCATAATCTGAAGGCTGTGGGAGACAAAGATTTTAAAGTAAGCGAAGAAGCTACAGCTGAGAAGCTTATCAAAGAATTTGATTCTGATACGAATTTCTACAGCACTTTCATAGGTAACCCCGACGGACTGGAAGCACCCGGACCAGATGCAAGCACAGAGGTTAAAGAAGATTATAACAAGCAGAAGTATACAATAGGCTGGCAGGATGCGGTGCCTTACGACTCTAAGCTGGAGACCTACTACCAGCATAAATACAATCTGAAAACAGTATACCAGTTATATCATGATGCGCATGATACAGAGTTTAAGGATGATGACTACTTCGTCAAATCCCATTATGGTGACTGGCCTGCACCTGAGATCTTTATCATCAACACAAAATAAAAACACTAAACCAGACCCCAGCTCCCTGATATGGGGGCTGGGGTTCGCTGATTGTTGCCGGATTACCATCTGAGCGCCCCGGCATGTGAGGTAACGGATTATGAATAAGAGCACGACACCCGGCTGGGTCACGGTGTCCCTGTGGTTTACAGTGGGTGTATTTTTGAATATTATCGGGTCAGATGTGGCAGGGAGGCTTACGCTGCCAATCTATCTTGACTGTATCGGTACCATTCTTTCAGCCATGTGCGGTGGGATGCTGACGGGTGTTTTGACAGGCCTGGTGACCAATCTCCTCAATTCAGCAAGTGATCCACAATCGATCTATTACATGTTTGCCAATATGATCACAGCAGTGGCGGCCGTCTGGGTATTTCGGAAGAAGAAATGGTTTACGCCGTCTCTTCTGGTCTGGCTGGTTGTTGTGATGAGCTTTATCTGCAGCGGTTTTACGACCCTTCTGGTATGGTTTACCAACGGCAGGTCCAATCCCTATGAGATCCGTGCCATCGGAGATGCTTTGCGTTCCATTGGCATGCAGCCTCTTGGAACCGCCTTTGTGGGGAACTGGATGCAGGATTTCCTGGATAAAGGGCTGACGGTGATTATTGTATCTGTCTTGATCCTGATCCTGATCCATCTCGGCCTGTATGAGGACAAAGACCATATGGACGGACTGGCCCACATCGATGTGCGGACTTTTTCTCTGCAGACCAAGCTGGTCTGGTTCTTCAGCATTGTCATTGTTGTCATTGGCCTGGCGGCGATCAGTATCGGAGCCTGGCTCTTTTCCCAGTCATCCATCAAGGATCATATCAGCCTGGGACAGGGTGTCACATCTCTGGTTGCCGACCAGATGGATCCGGAAAGGATCAATGACTGGCTGGAGCATGGTGAGAGTGAGCCTGATTACGTGGCTGTGGAATCCAGACTGGCCAGGATCCGCCACAACTATCCAGATGTTGAATATGTCTATGTCTACCAGATCAGAGAAGATGGCTGTCATGTTGTCTTTGATCTGGATACAGAGGGCGTGGAGGGATCAGAACCGGGAACGGTCATCCCCTTTGACGAATCCTTTGAACCATATGTAGACGATCTGCTGGCAGGAAGAACGATCGCACCGATCATCACAAATGATACCTACGGCGACCTTCTGACTGTGTATCAGCCGGTCTATGATAAGAATCGTAAATGTATCTGCTATGCTGCCATGGATGTCTCTATGAAGCGGATCCGCAATATCACCACAGAGTTTGTGGCCAAGCTGATAGCCCTCTTTATGGCATGGCTTCTTCTGGGTCTGATCATGCTCTTCCTCTATTCCCGGAAGAACATCGTTGATCCTTTGAACAGGATAGCCGATGCCTCGTCTCTGGAGCTGGATACGGAAGCCCACAGAAGAAAATGCGTTGCCAACATGGAAGATCTTGAGATCAGTACAGGTGATGAGATAGAACACCTCTACAATGTTCTGCTCTCCAATATGAAAGATACCGTGACCTTTATGGAGACGCTCCGCAAGAAGGATGAAGATCTGGCCATGCTGCAGGACGGCCTGATCAGAGTGCTCGCAGAGGCAGTGGAGAGCCGTGACCACAGCACCGGCAACCATATCAAGAGGACTGCATCTTATGTCAGCCTGATCATGGATGAGCTGAGCAAAAGCGGTCCTTATAAGGATCTGATGACAGAAGAATACATGATGAGTGTAAGCAGGTCTGCCACCCTCCATGACGTAGGTAAGATCAAGATTCCTGATGCCATCCTCAACAAGCCGGGAAGACTGACAGATGAGGAGTACGGGGAGATTAAGACCCACACCATCAGCGGTCTGGATATCATAGAAGAAGCCATACAGGTAGTGCCGGATCCACTCTACTTAAAAGAAGCAAGAGATATGGCTGCCAACCACCATGAGAAGTGGGACGGCAGCGGATATCCATACGGCAAGAAAGGGGAGGAGATTCCCCTGGCGGCCAGGATTATGGCAGTGGCTGATGTCTTTGATGCTCTGTCTGCGAAAAGAGTTTATAAAGACGCTTTTCCGGTTGAGAAAGCCCTGGCCATCATCAAAAATGATTCCGGGACCCATTTTGATCCTTATATCGTAGAGGCATTTCTAAACCGGGCTGAGGAAGCAGCGCAGATGGCAAAAGAGATGGCCGATATGGAATAGTGGAAAAGGAAGATTGACAGATGTTGAC
>CADBNQ010000353.1 GCA_902796045.1 uncultured Lachnospiraceae bacterium
ACGCCGTCTGTCTCTCTGGCCTGGACAGGAACAAGATGTGCCGGATGATTAAAGCAAAGAACATGATATTCGACATCAAGATAATAGGGATTCCTCACAGGTTCAAGCACCCTGTATTCTTTCAGCCCTTCAACTAATAATTCCACGATTTATTTCCTCCGCGGATTCCGCCTGTTCTGCTTATTCCCAGTTTCTTTTTTTGCTTCCATGGCAAATATATGCATCCTCAGATACTCTTCCCAGTCATCTGCAGGTGTTTTCGATCTCCCGCTGAATCGCAGCCCATGTACCCCTGCCGGCTTATTTCCGCTAAAAGGCCATCGAAAAGAGACTGTCCCCTCTGAAATGACCCTGGATACGCCGATCTCTACACTGCTGTTTTCACAGTTTGTTATCAGCAATCTGCTCTTTATCCTCTTCGCAAGTCTCCGGGAGGCCGCTTCCTTCGACTTTGTTCTGTTTTTGCTCCCTACCATGGATGTCTCATCAGCCAGCCGCATCGTTTCACTTTTGACGGCGGACATATCCATTAAGAATACCATGAAGAACACCAGCCATGTGATCCACAGAAACACAACCGGGAGCAGCAGGGCCATCTCCACCGTGATACGTCCGCTTACTTTCCGCTGTTCATGGCGCACCTTGAACATTGCCTCATCCCCCTGACCTCACTGAGTCTGACTGACCTGACCGACCGTTTGAGCCCGCTGCAGGACAGCTTCGAATGATAACAATCACCCTCTGCTGTAATGTAAAGGGCTTTTGGGATCTGTGTCTTTTTTATACATTTGTGACACCTCCTGATGCCTCTGGCTTCAAGCATCTTTATGGTGAGACTGTTCCCTCTGATCCGCAGACTGATATGGCTGCAGGATAGTTTTGTGTGATAGACGGACCCGTGCTCCGCCAGAAAAACGACAGGGTCATCCCCTGCCTCCCGCTCCCCCGCATGCAGGGTATAACCGGTATAGGTTCTCCTTACTGCCCTGATTGTCTTTCTGGCATACAGGCCTCCAAAAAAAGGAACCGGCAGTCTCAGGGAATAGGCAGCATCTACACTGACTGACGCCCTTTCTTTCAGATCATGCCCTCTGACAGCGATTCCGGTCCTGCCTCCGGCTATACAGCTGCTGCAGAGATCCCCTCCCTGAAATATACTGATAAAAACCAGGGCCGGGCTGCCAGATGCATCCCCGGTTCCGTCGGCCGGATCCATAAAGCTCATAGATCTGTCTCTGGCATAGACCATAGCCGTTTTTGACACTGCATGCTGAATCTCACCTTCTGCCAGCAGGAGCTGGCCGATCATGATCAGCGCGCATAATGCTGCGAGAAACAAGGGCAGGATCATGGCAGCCTCTACTGTTACACTTCCCCTTGAGGAGGCAAAACGGGATGCTCTCTTTCTCTTTTGTGACTGATTACTGACTGCTTGTGCCTGGAGAGACCTTTTATTATTTTCTGTCCTGAAACATGATTGTTCAGCTTTCACGACAGCAATATCCTGTATATTGGAGAGCACCCTGTTTTACCTCCTCTGTCTTATTAATGAACTGTTAAATCATAATATATCCGCTGTTCCTTCCTGTTCAGTAACTGACAACTCTGTCCATCTCCTGACTGAAAAAGTGATCAGAAAAGCTTTTCGATCCCGGAAAAGACACAAACCATCTGGGACATAACACTGTTCCTGTCCACCTGAAGGAGTAAAGGCAGTCCTCCATCCTGAAGCCTGGTTCATCTAAAGCTGCGTTCAGCTGCATCATATCCATTATCCTGTAATTAAAATAAGGTCTTTTGTACCTGCTGATCAAAAGAAATCGCAGGTAATCTTCATAGCTGACTCCCTTTTTCACACCGGCTGCCGATGATTTTCTTTTAATCCTGGATGCTGCATTATCAAAAGACAGGTTCCAGTTGGAGGAATCTTTGACCGCCGCAACCTTTCCCCCTTCCATCAGGGTATGCAGCTCCAGCAATGATTCTCCATAGCTCAGGGCAGCGATCAGCAGGGTTCTTACCGCATCCGTTCCTTCCGGAAAATCCAGGATCCCGGCCAGGTCTTCTGCCAGTGATGCTGCCTCATCCCTGATCTTTTCGTCCCGGCTGGCATATTGATAGTTGATAAAAAGCCTCATCATCATGATACGGTCCGCTACACAGCGCAGGTTGTCCTGATCGGTATTTTTCCCTGCAATAATATACTCGAGCTCATACTTCAAAGCAGTTTTTTCCTTTTCTTCTGCACCTCCAAAATAGTGAAAGCACAGCAGAAGGTACTCTGTCAGATCCTTATCCATGGCCGGATCCACATCTTCCATATCAGATGGATACTCCGACCTGAAAAGTCTTCTCCATTCTGAAAGCTTATTCCAGCCAAAAAGCCGGGGCATCTCTTTATCCGAAGATCCATGAGCTGCCGTATGCGATGGCAGGTCACTGGTATCAACCCTGAGGGATGAGATATCCTGTGGATGATCCAGAGCGTACAAGAGGATCCCGGAGTGTATGGCCTGATCTAATACCTGTCGAAGATCAGCCCATTGCGCCCTGTGGAGCAGTGCTTCCGGGTCTTCCTCCTCTTCCTCCCAGACTGACTCCGGATCATCCAGGTCATCAGACTCATGGTGATCCGGCTGGCGGCCGGCAGATTCAGATATATCAAAATCATCTTCTCCGGATCGTCTCCCTTCCTCCTGGTCTTTTGCCGACCGCACCAGCCTTTCCAGCCCCCTGCTGACCTGAATCACAGTATTGTACTTCATATATTCGCTGATCTGCGTCCTGAGAAACAACCCTTTCTCATCCGTCGCCGCTTTCTCCTCTGAAACATCCAGATCCCGGAAGCGCAATCCGTACGTTCCGGATGTCCCATAGTGATTCAGGAAATCCCGGACATCCTTTTCCATGTACTCTCTTTCTCTGGGATCCAGAAAGAATACATGGTATCTCTCAAATAAGCTCTTATCATATCTGGACAGGATATCATTACCAGCCTCCAGAAATGCCTCCTCTGCCAGGGCGGATTCCATAAAAGCATGAACCCCTTCCAGCACACAGAAAGCCAGTCCGAGAAAAACCAGGAAGGTCATGGCCAGAAAGATTGTAACCTGCCCTCTCTCATCTCTCAGCATTTAATGAATCTGTCCGACATTGGACTGCATTGTTGAAAAAATCGAACTTACGATATTCCTGATGTTGTTCTGGAATATAATCACCAGCCCGATGAGCACCACAGTAATCAATATGACTTCAACCACACCCATGCCTGCAGAAGGCGGAAAATGCTTCTCCATGAACTTCAGCCACCTTTTTTTCATAACCGATCACCTTCACTTCCATACTACTATCAACATCATCAATCTCTAACCCGGGAGGGTTCCATAAACGGCAGTAACTCTTCCCGACATTCAAGCCGCGTCTGATGATCAGAATCCCCGGAACCTCAGCAATGCCGGAAACAGCACAATGATCATTACCAGAAAGAGAAGAACGACCATAGGGAAAAGCAGCCTGGTCTCCGTGATCTTCCCCTCCTTCCTTGCCCTGTCTATCCTCTGTTCAAAGGCATCCTTTTCCATGCGTTCAAGAATCTCCCTGCCTTCCCGGCTCCCTTTCACCAGTATCTGTACAAGCGCCAGAGCCAGCTTCTGATACAGGGGACTCCGGCTTCGCTCTGCCCACCTGACACAGGCCTCTTTCTGGCTGACACCCATCTTCATCTGTCTGTCCATCAGCACGATCTCTTCAAAAGCCTGCCTCTCTGATTCTTTGCCGGCTGATGCCAGATAATTGGCGCTGATCCTGTGAATTGATGAGGAGACTGATAAACCTGCTTTGATAAACAGGAGGATCTCATGAACAATGATAGCAAAATCCTCCTCTTCCTCCCTCCTCTTCTTCTCCACAGCCTCTTTTAATCTGTAGTACCTTCGGAGTATGATTGCAGCCGGACTGATCGCAGCCAGCAAGATCCCTCCATAGATGATCCGCCTTCTTTCGGGGAGCCAGATGCGTATGCCGCTCATCTGACCAGGGATGGCAACATCGCTGTCCCCGGCTGAAGACCGTTCTATCTT
The DNA here is from genome assembly GCA_902796045.1 of uncultured Lachnospiraceae bacterium. Taxonomy (GTDB): domain Bacteria; phylum Bacillota; class Clostridia; order Lachnospirales; family Lachnospiraceae; genus Anaerobutyricum. The sequence goes on from CADBNQ010000353.1 coordinate 4,080, forward strand.
CTTCAGCTTCTCCTCCACCTCGTCATAGGCAGTGTGCTCTTTTTTCTTCTGCTCCGGAGCCACAATAGTGACAGGAATGGTCCTGGTTTTTGACCATGATCTGTATGCGGCTGTCACCTGGATACTTGTCCTGGCTTTCTCCTTCTTTTTCATCCTGCCGGCTTTCTCTCCCAGTTCTCCTCCCAGTCCGACCAGGGAAAGGTCTTCAGGCTGGTACTCTGCCGAAAAAGGAAACCCGTCCAGTTTCTCATCAAATACCAGGGCACTTTCTACCTGCTGCAGGGATCTGTTCCTTCCGCACATATTCTTCTGCAGCTTTCTGAAGAAATCATCGAACAATTCCTCCCTCTCTTTCGGAGAAAGCTGCTGTTCCTCAATAGTCAGCGTGACAGACTGCTTACCGGATTTACGGCCGAGCAGAAGCTCCTGCTCTTTATCACCCTGACCAAAAGGATTCCTGCTGACATGGATCTCATGATCTGCCATAAGCAGGTACCCAGCCGCGGCCATAACAGTGACCAGCAAAAAAACAACTCCCCAGAAGAGAATCGCGCACTCTTCTTCTATAAAAAGCCGGCAGCGGTCCTCCATCTGTCCCGGAGACTCTGACCGCTTTCTGGTAAAGCAGCTCTTTACCGACCGGTATATACAGGTCCGGGGTGCCGCGGGAATCTTATGATAAATAAGCCCTCCTGCTTTCAGATACCAGGGCCTTGCTTCTTTCCTCTTCCCATGGGCAGCCTGCCTCTGTTTCTTCTCAGGCTTCTTTCTTCTCCCGATCATCCCTGCATCCCCCTGACATTCAGGACTCGATCCTGATCATGGATTCCGTCCAGTAATAACAGCCTGTTATAGCGGCCAGCACTACGCTCATCAGAATGTGACCGGCCGTTGATTCATACAGGCAGGACATATACTCACCATTGGTCAGTCTCATATAAGCAAAGACCAGCAATGGCATGACGAGCATCAGGTTCTTCTCATAGATCACGCCGCTTAAGATGACCCTGATCTCCTCTTCCGTATCCATTTTGACCTGGAAATTATTCCGGGTGTTTTTCAGGATCATCATCAGGTTCCCACCGGTAGTCTTCACAATCTCAATCACCTGAGCAAACTGCATGATATCTCTGATCCCGGCAGTTCTCGCATAGTTCTTAAAGAGCTGATCCAGGGATCCGCCCAGATCCATCCCGTGATTGATCCGCTGAAGCTGTTTTATGGTAGGGTCATTCCCCCTGAAGCTGTCTGCCTGCATCTCATGACAGGCCGCCCGGCATGCGTTCTCCATCGTATAGCCTGCCTGCACTGAGCTCATCAGGGATTGAAGCAGATCAGAAAAGCCCTGCTTATACTGTCTCCTCAGATGCTTCTCCCGATATCTGCCGCACTCCAGGAAGAAGGGAATCATCAGAAGCTGTAGAGGACCCATCCATCTCCAGTCGCTGTAACACAGAAGGTTGATCAACAGGAGAAGAATCTCCCCGGCCAGCAGCTGGACCAGCACCAGCTTAGCCGAAATCTTCCATGGCCTGACAAAAAGTCTCATACAACCGGTATCCTTTCATTCTGTCGATGTGAATAAGATTCCCCCTTCTGACCAGGCGTCCTTCCTCTCCAGATTCATAGGAATAAGTAAAAAGAGGGTTCAATTGATAGTCACAGCCGTCATAATCTGCCATCTCAGCAATCTCCAGGATCTTTCTTCTCCCTGAGGGAAGTCTGCCCAGATGGATCAGTATATCGATGGATGACGCAATGAGCCCCTGCACAGCCCGCAGCGGCATATCCATCCCCATCAGAGTCATCGTCTCCAGCCTCCTTAAGGCATCACGGCAGGAATTGGCATGGATCGAGCTTAGCGAGCCGTTGTGCCCGGTGGAAAAAGCCATCAGCATCGATACGGCCTCCCTGCCTCTGACTTCTCCGACGATGATTCTTGAAGGTCTCATACGAAGACTGGCCTTGATCAGGTCTTCCATGCTGATCTCATTGTTCCCCTCAACATTCGCCTCTCTTGTCTCCAGCCTGACAAGATTGTCCATATGAAACTGGAGCTCAGCAGAATCTTCTATGGTAATGATTCTTTCATCCGGGTCAATATATCCGGCCAGGGCATTCAGCAGGGATGACTTGCCGCTGTTAGTCGCTCCGTCGATCAAAATGGAGTATCGTCCCTTCACCAGACAGGAAAGGACCCTTTCAAGAGACTGGGGAAACTCACCATACTCCAGCAGCTTCTCCATGGTCATCCCTCCCTTTTGGAACTTTCTTATGGTAATAACCGGACCGGACAGGGAGATCGGAGGAAGGACGATATGGACGCGGGATCCGTCCACAAGACGGCTGTCCACAATAGGCAGAGTCTCGTTAACCATCCTGTTTGTGCTGGCTACCATCTGATCTATCAGCCGGTAGATATCAGACTCATCCGGAAACCGGTCCTCTGTCTGGAGCATCACGCCATCCTTCTCGATAAAAATATGATCCTTTCCTGTCACCATGATCTCTGTCACCCTGTCATCCCGAAGGTACTTCTCCAGAATATCCAGGCGTCTGATAGAGTCAAAAATCTCCTGACGCAGATTCTTCTTTTCCTGCAGGGTTCCGTAGGAAGAATGCCCTTCTTTTAATATCATCCGGTCTATCTCCTGGTAGACCGCGTCATCAGTCGCCATCAGTCCACACTCCAGGTTGGACAGCACTTCCTGTCGGATCCGGGACTTATCCAGCATATCCTCCCTCCTCTGCTCCCATATAATCCTCTCGAAAAACAATATGACACCGGTCACGCAGGTTCTCATATCCTGCCTGCACAGACTGCAGGATGTAATCACAGCAGCTCATGCGGACCCTGTCTTCCCTGCTGCTTAAAATATACAAACTGTCAAAGTGTTTCATTAGATGGCCTGTGCCAAGCAGCCCGTTTCCCAGGCCGACATAGATTCCCGGATACACTGCTCCGGATAGAAGCTTTGAGAAAAACCAGCTGTAGTCGTCCTCCGAGAGTTCAAGAAGGGGGAGGAAAGACAAGGCAGATGGCAGTACATAATAGCCGCTGACCTGACCGGACAGTTCCCTGATCCTTGAGAGGAGCTGCGGATCCTTCAGATGGATGTAATAACACAGGTCACCCATATGTCCCTCTCCCGCTGTCTGGTCATCCTCTCCCGGCATATCCTCCATGCCGAGGAACAACTCTTCTTCCCTCATGCGGGCTCTGGCAAAGGCGCCCAGACCGGCATCCGGAACAGGCGAATAAATCCCGCAGATCTTAAGATTGCTGTCCCTGTCCGGGCCTGACCTGCTGCCAGTCCCCGTATGCTCAGCAATCATATCTATCAGCTCACCCGGAGGATGGAGCCGGCAATAGCCTGTCTCCTCCTCCCCCTCTGTGATCCACAATACGGCCTCTTCGTCGAGCAGGTCCCTTTGTTCCTGGGACAATTCCCGATAAAAACATCGGTCCATGATGAGCAGATCCTGGCTCCTTCCGTCCAGATCCCACTGGGCAGACTGCGTATAATAGCTCAGCCTGATACTCTTATCCAGATGAGTCTCCAGAAATCTTGACAGCCTTCTCCCGTATTCTCCCTCGCAGCCTAATCTGACTGTAACCACACCGTTCTCACCTCCTCACAGTCATTTGCAGACATATATTACCATATCTGTATGTTATTGTCTAGTACTTTTTACATTATTTAACATTTGAATCAGATCCTTTAGTTTACGCCTGGGATTGCGGCTTTTGTTTCGCTGTAAACAGGGCGATCGGGGTAAGGCAGCAGCTGCCGGTGGATGCCTGAGGCTGACTTTGTATCGCATAAAAAAAAGGCTATGTCAATCGAAATCGCGTCAGCGATTGACTAGCCTAATTTTCGTTATATATCTTCTTTGTTCATCAGGAATCGTCTCGACGATTCCGAGTCTGATAAATCCATAGAATAATAAAAAGTAAAAAACTAAACAGCGAAATCTTCCAGCCGGCAGAAAAGCCGGGGGGAGAGTACTTCAGACTGATCTTATGCTTGCCTTTCCCGGTTTTCACTGCCAGAAAGGCATTTCCCACGGCAGCAGGACTGGTTTTCTTCCCGTCAACCCTGACTGTCCAGCCCTGATCATATGGTATGGAAAAGAACAGCATCTCCTCTTCCTCTGTCTCTGCCTCCCCTTCAACAGAGCCTGAAGAAATACTCTTTACCCGAAATGCCTTCTGTGTCATCCCCCGGGCAAGCTTCTCAAATCCCGGCCGGTCGAAGGCTGCAGCCGAAAGACGGATATACCCGTCTTTTTTTTCACCCTTCAGTCTCATCTTCACTGTCACTGTGCTGCCGCCTTCTATGCGGCCGGCATACAGCATGATGCCATCTTTGTCTCCAGTCAGGATCTGCCGGTCATCGACAGCGATCCGGACATTTTCTACCTGAGTCCCGTCATAGAAGAGATACATATCTTTGACTGTCTTCGGGACAGGGATACTGAAAAGCAGATTGTCGTCCTTGGAAGACTCGTAGAAAAAATGATATTCTCCGGCATTGGTATTCTCTACCCTGCATCCTTCTGTCACAGGGTCTTCTATCTCAAACGTGTGAAACAGCCGGTCTGTCTGATATCCCTGGATGCAAAAGTCATTAAGGACCCTGAAGGGGTAGGCGCTTCTGTAATTCCAGCCCATGATCGCGCGGTTTATGACATAGCCGATGGATGTATTCTGTACAGGATTCTCATAGACGGAGAAGGTATCAAACTCTTCTTTATACTGAAAGTCTGTTTTCAGGGTGTCACCGGGCCTGAAGAAGAGGTAGCGGACATTCAGCATCAGATTGGTCAGGGGAGTCCCCCCTTTATACAGGTATTCGTTGCAGCCTGTATAGAAGCCAAGGTTGTCCATGATATTCACAGTGTTTTCCATGGCTGTGGACCCGAACAGGCTGATTCCGTTCAGCCGGTGCCAGCTGCTCTCGTCCACAAACTTCGCCTCAGCAACTTCTGCCCTGTAGAAAGACCCGTCAGCCAGCGTATCAATTATCTTTTCCATCTCGTCTGTTCCGGAAAAAAACTTGGATACACTGATCTGCCCGATTGAGCCATACCCAATGACAGCAGAAACACCCATCTCGATGATGGCAGCCAGAGAGAAAATACGTACATACCAGATCTTCCGGTGACGGTCCATGGTCATCAGAAGAAACAGGGTCCCGTAAAAAACAAAGAGGGCTCCCGCAGCACAGTAAACTGCTTCCACCAGAGGCTCCTTTGCGAATTGCCAGCAGACATAGACCAGGCCTGTACCTGCCGCACTGGCAAGCACCGGCTGCCAGTTGCTTACTGCACCACGGTGGTCCAGAAGGACAACAAGCATCTCCAGCAGGATGAATCCAAACAGGAAGGAGAACCTGTTGGGGATTCCGTACTGGTCATGGAAGCCATGCCAGATAAAATTCAGTATCGTTTCATTAAAACTCAGGTACAAAAAGGCCAGCAGCAAAATCCTCTTAATCTTGTCAGACCATCTGATCTCTCTGTTGAAGAGATAGAGCAGCATCGTGAAAAGTGAGGATATTCCGAAGAAGAGGTTGATATTCCCATCAAAGTTGTCATGACTGATAGGCATTGCCAGGTCAAACTGCCTGTTCAGCAGATCCACAAACCCTGTCAGCCAGCCATGAGCCGGGAGCGCCATGGCACCTCCTGAGGCTGTCTGCCTGATCCCCATATAGGCAGGAATCAGCAAAAAAGCAGCCATCCCGGCAGCAAGGAAGGAATAAAAAGCAAAGAGAAGTCCTCTAAGGAAAAACTGTCTGAAGTTCCTGAAAGGACAGATCAGGAACCAGAGAACTGAAAATATGCATATCATATAGGCAATGTAATAATTACCGTACAGCGCATAAAATAAGGCGATGCAGTAGAGTCTTCCGTCCCCCTCCTCTGCCAGCCGTTCGATGCCCAGCACAATCAGCGGAAAAACCATGATGGCATCAAGCCACATGACATTCCAGCTGTATCCTGTCATGTAGCTGTTCAGGGCATACAGACAGGCCGCTGCCACTACTGACAGATCCGGTGATTCGCTCCTGTGATAGAAGTAGATTCCTGCAGTAAGCCCGGAAATGGCAATCTTAAAAACTAGAAGGAGGCTTACAGCCGTATTCAGCTGCGACCTCTTAAAAAGCAGGATAAAAAGGTTTAAAGGACTTGACAGATAATAAGAGAAGAGGGAGAGAAAATTCACTCCCAGACCCGTACGAAAGCTGTAGAAAAAGGTGTCGCCGGTCTTCAGCTTATCATAGAGTACTGAGAAAAAAGGCATGTACTGATGGAGGCCGTCTACAATGATGAAGGACTTGTCACCAAAGGGTCCTACATTATAAAAGATCATGCTCCCGGTCATCACTGCCAGTGGAATCAGGCATGAGAGTAAATATATGATGTTTTTATTCAGAACCCTTTTTTGTTCCATAGTAATCTCCTGCGCTTTCTCAGGATAAAGAGACATCTTATCATTGACAGGCGCTTTTTAAGCATGAATCTCACTGAACCATGATGCATTTCGGTGACATTATCATCATGCCTCCTGTAACTGAGCAGGGGCGTTTTGATCAATGCCGTACCGCCTGCCATCTCCCCTGCCGTGCCGATCCAGTAATCATGCATATAGATCTCCCGGGGGATCGGAAGAATCAGGGGAAGGAGCTCTTTTTTAAAAGCCATACAGCAACCCATATAGCTGTTTAAGATCAGATTCTTTAATATCCCTGGCCTGCTTTTCCTGACAGCAAAAATATCCGGCTCGCCGTTGGGCTGTCCTTCCCTGTCAACCTGTCTGGCGTTGTGAAGAATAACCGAGGCACCTGACTGTTCAAAAGCCCAGAGGACTTTTCTGACTTTATTGGCTGCCCAGATATCGTCCTGATCAGAAAGGAACAGATAATCCCCTTTACACTGACGGATGGCATGCTCAAAATTCTGAACGACCCCTTTTCCGGGCCCGGTGGTCAGCCTGATCCGTTCATCCTTCTTCGTCCATTTCTCCAGCAGTTCATACGACCCGTCATCAGCCTTATCCACAGAGATGACGATCTCATCCCCGGGTCCAAGCTGGCAGAGAATCGATTCCAGCTGCTCCCCTATGTAATTTTTCCCGTTATAATAGGCCAGTGCGACGGATATCATCATATTCTTCTCTTTTTTTTGCTCGACAATTGCCTTGGCAGCTGCCTGCAATCAACCCGATACATAATTATTAATAAGCCACTTATTCAATTGTATCCTATTGAAGCTAATCAATTTGATTCACACAATGTTCAGAAACGCGCCACATTTCAGTCACATTCTTCTTATATACTTGCATCAGCAACAAAGAAATCCCTCTATTTCTTGTCGCTAAAGATTTTTTTCATATTTTGAAGCCCATATAATTTTTATTGTATGGGCTTCCTCCTTTTTTACTCTCTTTGATCAGATGGGAGAATACTCCTCTCCTATAGAAGAGGAAGTCCTGTATCTCCCCACATAATTATTCATCCAATTCAATCAAACCTGGCCTGCCAGATAGTTCACAAACTGCTGGGCAGTCCTTCCCGATATCCCTCCATGTGAAAGCTCCCATTTGTTTGCCTGGGCACAGAGTTCTTCGTCTGTCAGAGTGATCTCAGGATGCTTTCTGGCAAGATTGATCACAATCTGGAAGTATTCTTTCTGGGATGGCCTGGAGAAGTTGATGGTGATCCCAAAACGATGGACCAGAGACAATTTCTCCTGCACTGTATCAGACCGGTGCAGCTCATCATCCATATCAGATCTGTCTGACCAGGTCTCCCTGATCAGGTGCCTCCTGTTGCTGGTGGCATAAATCAGGACATTGTCCGGCTTTGTCTCCATCCCTCCTTCGATGACCGCTTTCAGATACTTATACTCAATCTCAAACTCCTCAAAGGAAAGATCATCCATATAGATCACAAAGCGGTAATTCCGGTTCTTAATATGGCTGATCACAGCAGAAAGATATTTGAACTGATGCTTGTAGATCTCAATCATCCGGAGCCCCCGATCATAGTACTGATTCAGGATGGCTTTGATACTGGAAGACTTGCCGGTTCCGGCATCCCCGTAGAGCAGACAGTTGTTCGCCGCCCTTCCACGGACAAAAGCTTCTGTATTGTTGATCAGCTTCTGTTTCTGCGGCTCATAACCGGTGAGATCGGACAGAACAACCTTTTCAAGATTATTGATGGGAATAAAGCTGAGCTTATCCCCGGAAGTATCCAGGCGGAAGGCCTTGTTCAGGCCGAACATGCCGACTCCGTAATCCCGGTAAAAACCCACAACGGCATCATAAAAAGAATCCACTGTCTCAGCTGCAGCCAGTCTGTCAGACAAAAGCTGCACCTTTTCACTGACATTCTTATTGTACATCCGCTCTTTTTTACCGATGGCCCGGTAATGAAGCAGGGTGGAGAAGCAGTCGATTCCAAGTGTCTCCTCTATAGGACGGAAATCATAGTGAAAGAGATTCATAAAGACCTGAAAATCATTTTTCGCGAAATGATTCACTGTCCCGTCGTTAGCGCCGACTTTTTCGCTTGTGAGGCTGAAAGAATTCTCATTGGTGATGAGGACAAAAGTCAGGTAGTTATGCCAGAGATTCTTATCAAATCCAAAGGTTGTCCCCAGGTCGAGCAGCTTCTTTACCTCTCTGTATATCTCTGTGATCAGTTCTTCACTCCGGTAATGGCAGCTGTCAAAACTTCTGAATATCCTCGTCAGGTTACTGAGGATACTGTCTTCCCCCAGTTCACGATACAGAATCAGCTTTGAGACTTCCCTGAACATCTGTTTTCTTCTCCTTTCCGGTCATTGACTATCGGAATCATCCGGCAGCATCACACTGTCGGCATTCAGTTCTTTTAACTCTGCTGCAAACTGTTTCTTCAGCTCATCGATCTTATTTCTGGCACCTTCCCGGTCCCCGTCCAGTGCAGTATAGCCGCCGAGGTCAGCATAAACAGGCTTGCTGTCTTCTTCTTCATATTTTTTCCTGCCGCTCAGGATCTCAAGTCCCGGAAAAGCAAAGGCCGGCTTATCCTCGTCGTGGACCTTGCCGCTGCGGAGATCCTCCAGGGTAATCAGTCCGGGAAAGGCATGTTCCGGCCTGTAATCCGGCATATTGAACACTTCAAAGCAGTCCAGGATACTTTGGTCACCGAGTTCATCAGGAAGTCCTTCCTTCAGATAGGCCGGAAAGTGCTCTTTATAAAACTCATATATGACCTGACCGACTTCAGGATCCCTGAGATCAGCAGGATACGTTTCATCATTGATATAGAAATAGTAGCGGTCCAGATAGGGGAGGATTCTTTCCTCCGCCGTGATCGACGTAATCGAGGGTGCCCGGTCATAGTGCACCTCTTTCCTTCTTTTGGTCGACTGTTTTACCTTCGTCTCTGTGACCCCATCCATTTTATACTTATCCAGTTCAAAAAACAGGCTTTTTAAAAGTGTGAATTCATACATACTGTCTTCTTAGTCCATCCTCTCTTACTTATCGGGAACAGGGATCGTCAACTCTTCCGGTTCTGCACTTTCTGTATAGTAGGTCTTCACCTTCGCCGTCCGCGTACCATTGCTGACCTGACCATACATGGTCACTGTCGAGGTCCGGCCCGGAGGGATCACACGGGTATCCATCTCCTTGCTTCCAACTTCCCGCTCGATGCTGATCTCCTTAATGTAGCCATCATCACTTCCCAGATATATGGCACCATCATACCTGGCCGGTTCCATGCCATTGTTCCTGACAGTGATCTCACACCGGCAGAGACGGGAGTCCGGTTCCAGATTGAAACCTTTAAGTTCAGGAACTGTCTCCTTGAGCTGGCCGCTTTTCCACTCCTCGGAATCCGTGATATCTGTCATAACCGCATCCTGGATGCGCAGATCTACAATATGCTCCGCAGTCCTGTTACTGTCTGTGTTACGCTTACGTTCCCAGACAGCCCGTGAGATCCTCAGCATGATAACAGGAAGTATGGAGATCACGACATAGATCAAAATGATCAAAATCACAATACGTCTAACCGGGATCTTACTTTTTGCCTTAGGCTGATTATTCTTATTCACCCTGGGTCCCTCCTCACTGCGCAGATGCTGCCGCCGGGTTCTCTGTTACAGGAAGCTCTATATCCACAACACCAGTGCAGACCACCTCATCGTTGACGATTGTCTGTTTGGGTATGCACAATGTGACAGTCTCGGCATCCTTATCGACAAAGAAACAGGCCAGACCGTCAAAATCCCCGTCTCCTGAAAGGTACTCGTACATGAACTTTGTATTCATCTTCCAGGGAAGTCCCATGCCGCCGAACAGCAGGCCTCCTACCAGTTTCCGATAATGTTTCCCGTCATAGACATAGGGTCTCTCCCAGTGGATTCCGTCATAATCCAGTTCTGACTCATTGGCAGTAAGGTGGATGGCCACACATTTTTCTCCCGGAGGAAGCTCAGGAATCTCCCCCTCCTGGAAAAGTACAAAGGCACCTTTATCATCGGTTGAAAAAGTCAGGTCACCGATGGCAAGTCCTTCCTGAAGGACTGCCTGTGTTGCTGTATCTTCCGCGAAGTCAGGAGCAGTTACCTCGGAAGGCTTTGGCTGCCCGGATCCTGAACTGATCTTCTTTATGGCCTCCTTGATCCAGGGGCCGCAGCCGCTAATGATTATGATGAGCACCAGGAAAATGAAAAAGGCTCTGGGTTTCCCGGACTTCTCTTGTTTTAATTCACGGGTTCTTTCTGCCTTTTTCCTGGCGGCCCTTTCAGTATGGACATGGCTTCCCTCGGTATGACAATCCTTTGAGGATACCACCTTTCTCCGGTCCTCGGAATGCCTGCGGCCGAATATCCTGTGCGGCTCATCCTCCATGGTCTCCACGATACTTTTGGGAAGCTCGTAGGTATTCTCCTCCACATTGTAGGTACTGATCCACTCCTCATCGTGGGAAGCCATTCCGGGAGGCCTGTTATAAAAACAGCATTTTGGGCAGACACCATCCTTTTTATCATAATCAAAGGTTGCGCCGCATCTCTTACACCTTGCCATATCATCTTCCTCCACTTCATCAACCCTTGCTGCCATTCATCTGACACTTCTATGATACAATCAAATACTTAGATAAGCAAGAAAAATCACGGGGTCGGATCATTGTCCTCCGGCTCTGTTTCTTCTGTTCTTATCTCCTCCGGCTTCATCTCTTCCGGTTCTGTCTCCTCCGGCTTTATCTCCTCCGGTTCCGGGGCTTCTGTCTTCTTTTTGCTAAAGCGAAGCCTGCCGTTATTCCCCTTCTTCTCCTGTCTGCCGGCCTGCGCTTCTCTGGCTGCCTTTTTTGCCTGGCGGCGCTGTCTGAACCTTACCCTGAGAGGCCTGGCTGCCCACCATATCAGACCAAAGACAACGATGAAGGGCAGAAGCCTGATGATCAGGAAAAGCAGTTCTTCCATGAAGGACAGAAAACCGGTCCAGGACTCCTGGAGAGTATTGCTGAGCCGCTCTAAGAAGGTATTTGTCTTCTTGCCGGTCGGACTGGGTTTGTACTCCAGCACCTCTTTGATGTTCATGGTGATGGTGGAATAGGCAACCTGGGTATCCATCATGCTGAGCCGGGTTTTGTACTGATTCAGCTGTGTCTGAACTTCAGTCAGTCTTTTTTCCACAGTGATCATATCCTCGATGGTCTTAGCCTCATCCATCATCTTGAGCAGTCTCTTTTCCTGGATATTCAGAGATTCGATCGTGGCCTGGGTATCATAATATGACCTGCTGATGTTTTGTACGTCCATGGACTTATGGGTCATCTTCCCTTTTCCGTCAAGTGCTTTCAGAAATGCCTGATAGTCTTTCGAGGGGATCCTGACCACAATAGTGCACTCCATGGTGCCATAGGTCTTTGTATGTCCGTCAATATACCAGCCCGAATCATTATCATATTCATTCTCACTCTCGATAATGCCGGAGAAATCTTTGATCTGCTTTTCGATCTCTTCCATCGTTTTCTGATAACTGGTCGTCTCTATGGTCAGATCACAGGTATAGACCAGTTTTTCTTCTTTTTTCGCTGTCTGAGCCTGGTCTCCGCCTTCTTTCTGATCTGTGCCGGTCTCCGGATCCTGAGGCTGATTCTGATCCTGGCTGACCGTTTCATTCTGTCCCTGGCCGGCTCCCTCGGCCACTTCTTCCCCGTCAGCCATTTCTTCCGACAGGGCATTCTTCTGTCCTCCGGCTACCCCCTGCAGAGGCTGAGCAGAGTCCTCAAAATCAGACTGAACCTTGTCATCCTCTATCTCCTGTGATTCCTGTCTGTATGACTCACCACCTCCTGAACAGCCGGCAAGAACAGCGCAGACAATAAGAAATACCATAAAGATCTTCATATACTTTTTCATGAAATGCACCTCCTTATCTCGTTTATTGCTTATACATTATTATACCGTGGCACAAACAAAAAGCAAGCGCAAAAGCCATTCTAAAAACCAACAGATTTTTTACATTTCAGGCAGGCTGATTTCTGCGTCATTTTATTTTCTACTTCATGGTCCGGATATTCCATAATCTTCTCCTGAGAAAATGCTATACTGACAGGGAATATCAAAAATAAGAAGGAGGACCTCATGAAGCGAGTGGCAATTTATCACTATCAGTACTATCGGGGGGCATGCAAACTATGCTATCGACATTTCATTCAGGAAATGGTAGAATCATATGAGAAGTGTCACGAAGTTGCCAGAAACACTTACGGGGAGGACTGCGAATTTTTCCATTATACTGATTTCGGCCAGTATGACAGTAATGACACAGACCGTCCCAGCTTTCACAGGATGATGGCTGCCATGAGAAACGGCGAGTTTGATGTGCTGATGTGCTATACCCTGAATACGATCACCACCAACGAAAAGCAGCTGATTGAGCTGTACAAGGAGGTCCGTTCCAGAGGCATCGATTTTATGACTGCCGGAAAAGGACCTGAGACCATGAAGATCATGGATTATTATATCGAACAGAATCATTTATAATCACTGAAGGGAGGCTGTTATGTATATCACAAAAGACATAAAATATGTCGGAGTCAACGACCACAAGGTTGATCTGTTTGAGGGGCAGTACCCGGTACCCAACGGGATGGCTTACAACTCTTACGTGATCCTGGATGAGAAGATCGCCGTCATGGACACAGTTGACATCAATTTCGGAAGCGAGTGGCTGGTTAATATCGAGAAGGTCCTGGCAGGACGTCAGCCGGATTACCTGATCGTACAGCACATGGAGCCGGATCATTCTGCCAACATCGCCAACTTTATGCAGTACTATAAAGATGCAAAGATTGTTTCTTCCAGAAAAGCCTTCGATATGATGACGAACTTCTTCGGAACTGATTTTTCAGGCCGGCAGGTTCTGATCGAGAACGGCTCCACACTGCGTCTTGGCGAGCATACGCTGGCTTTTGTCGAGGCACCTATGGTTCACTGGCCTGAGGTTGTGGTCAGCTACGATATCAAGGACAAGGTTCTCTTCTCCGCCGACGGTCTGGGCAAGTTCGGGGCCAACGATGTGGAGGAAGACTGGACAGATGAAGCCCGCCGCTATTATATCGGTATCGTCGGCATGTACGGCGATTTCGTACAGGAACTTCTGAAGGTAGCCGGCACTCTGGAGATCGAGGCAGTCTGCCCGACACACGGTCCTGTTCTCAAGGAAAACCTCGGCTATTATCTGGATCTCTATGATAAGTGGTCCTCCTACACGCCTGAGGAGGAGGGTATCGTCGTGGCTTACACTTCTGTCTACGGCCATACAAAAGAAGCTGCCTTAAGTCTTGCGCGCAATCTCAAGGCTAAGAAAGCGCCTAATGTTGTAGTCTATGACCTGGCAAGAGATGATATGTCTGCGGCTGTCAGTGACGCCTTCCGTTACAGCAAGCTGGTTCTGGCCACAACGACCTACAACGGTAGCATGTATCCTTTCATGCATGATTTCATCCACAGACTGGTGGAGCATAAGTTCCAGAAAAGGACTGTTGCCCTCATTGAGAATGGCTCATGGGCTCCCCAGGCAGGCAAGCTGATGAAAGAAATGCTCAGCGAGTGCAAGGGAATCGAGTTCACAAAGAACAATGTTCACATCAAGTCTGCTCTGAATGAAAAGAACTACGAAGAGATGGAAAACATGGCCTATGAGCTGTGTCAGGAATACATCGAACATGACGATGAACTGGCCAACAGGGAAAACATGAGCGCCCTCTTTAAGATTGGCTACGGCCTCTATGTCATCACCAGCA
>CADBNQ010000354.1 GCA_902796045.1 uncultured Lachnospiraceae bacterium
GCTTCTCGTCTCTCGACTCGGTCGGTGCTTCTGCTTCGCAGAGTCGTCCACTGGACGACCGCACCCCTCGGAGGGTTTTTTTAATAGGAAATCGTAATTTCCTATTAAAAAAAGTGATCGTTCGTTCTCTTTATTATAGAGATCAAACGATCACACTGTCAAGGCTATACTTACATAAGGGAAACAGCAAAAGAACTGGTAGATTTTCCAGAACATATAGTGTAATATGAAATTGAAAAACTACAAAGTGAAAATGATAATATTGAATGAAAAGGAACTGATTCATACTGACTATATCAAACTATCATTCAGGGAGGAAGAATTATGAGAAAAACAAAGATTATATGTACGATTGGGCCTGCCAGTGAAGACCCTGACATTTTTAAGGCTATGTGCCGGGAAGGGCTGAATGTAGCCAGACTAAACTTTTCACACGGCACCTATGAAGAACATCAGAAGAAGATCGACATGATCAAGGCAGTTCGTGAGGAAATGGATCTGCCGATTGCCATCATGCTGGATACGAAAGGCCCCGAATTTCGTATCAGAACCTTTCGGGACGAGAAGGTGACGCTCGAGGACGGTGCAGATTTCACCTTCACAACTCGTGATATACTGGGAGACGAGACTATTGTATCTGTCAATTACTCCGGACTGGCCGATGATCTGGAAGTTGGCGACCAGATTCTGGTGAATAATGGGCTGGTTATCTTTGAAGTGCAGCAGATTGAGGGCACGGAGATTCACTGCAAAGTCCTCACCGGAGGGGTGCTCTCCAATCAAAAGAGCATGAGCTTTCCCGGAAGAGTGATGCATCAGGCTTATCTGAGTGATCAGGACAAGGAAGATATCCTTTTCGGGATTAAAAATGGCGTGGATTTTGTGGCGGCATCTTTTGTCTCCTGTAAACAGGACCTGCTGGACCTGAGGAGATTTCTGCAGAGCAATGGCGGCAACGGGATCGATCTGATCGCGAAGATAGAAAACCAGTCCGGCATTGATAATATCGATGAGATCTGCTCCGCCTGTGAAGGTGTCATGGTAGCCCGAGGTGATCTGGGCGTGGAAGTGCCTTTCGCAGAGCTGCCTGCCATCCAGAAATACCTGATCACCAAATGCCGCCTTCTCGGCAAGCGCGTGATTACCGCAACAGAGATGCTGGAAAGCATGATATCAAACCCCCGGCCGACACGGGCAGAGATCAGTGATGTGGCCAATGCTGTATATGACGGCACAAGCGCCATTATGCTCTCAGGGGAATCAGCTGCGGGAAAATACCCTGTGGAAGCCGTGCGGGCCATGAGTGAGATTGCAGAAAAAACAGAGAGCCATATCGATTACACAGAACACTTCCACACACAGAAATTCCATATCCAGAACCGGGTAGACGCCATCTCCCATGCCGCATGTACGATGGCCATTGATCTGAATGCCCAGGCTATTGTCGTAACCTCAATCAGCGGTCTTACAGTCAGGATGGTATCCCGCTTCCGGGCACCGATCACGATCCTTGGGTTCGCAACAAATAAACTCGCGTGGAGAAAACTCTCCCTTTCCTGGGGCGTTCTCCCTGTCCTGACAGAACACTTCCCAAGCATGGAGGTCCTGAATTATTATGCCCTGCGGGCAGCCAAGAAGGTCCTTGACCTCGATGAAGGAGATACCGTCGTTATGACCGGCGGCAACACCAGCGGTCAAAGCGGAAATACAAATGTCATTCGAATCGAAACAATCGCCTGACACAATGAATCGGCAGGATCCCATGCATGGGATCCTGCCGGTATGAGAATGCTTCCTTATTCCTCCCGGTCGGAGAAGCGGAACATGGATTTGCGGAGCTCATTGGTCTGGTCATAGCGTTTGCCGCCCCAGTAGATCCTGCCGGCCATCTCACATTTCGGGCCCAGCTCCACATCCTTCATGGCGTACTTGAGATATTCCTCCATGCCGGTACGGTCGATGATATAGCCGATATGCTCTTTTGCTTCAACTGCAGCCATGTCCAGATAATCATCAAGATAATCATAAGTATTCTTAATGATCTTACAGATGCTTTCTTCATCTGCCCATTTCAGGAAATCCTCTCCTAAACGGGGGTTTTTCTTTCCGGTACGTCCCATGAGCTCCAGACGGAAATAATGCTCTTCGCTCCTGGTCCAGGCCCGGGTAGGACAGTAGTTTACACAGACCCCGCAGCCGATACATTTATTGGTGTCTCGGACGATTTTCCCATTGACGACAGAAAGGGCGCCGACACTTCTCTTTGAACAGTACTTTACGCATTGCTCACAGCCGATGCAGCGGTTTGGATCATACTGTGGTTCCGTCTGACCGATGATGCCGAAATCGTTCAGTCTGACATGGGCGCAGTCATTGGAGCAGCCGGTGCAGGCGATCTTGACATGATGGTTATTGGGGAAGATCAGCTTGTCGATCTTCGCTGCCAGCTCTTTGGTATCATAGCAGGCAAAGGGGCACAGGTCCTGTCCCGGACAGGCAACGACATTGCGGGTACCGGATGCAGGGTAGCCTTCCCCCGGCTCTCCCTGATTGACCCCGGTATTCTCGATGATCAGCTGCAGCTCCTGATTGACTTTATCCCGATCCTCGATTCTTATATGAGGAATCTCAAAGCCCTGCCGGTTGGTCAGATTGACTGTCCCGTCACCATATTTCTCCGCGATCTCAACCACCCGCATCAGGGACCTGGCGTCAATCCTTCCGCCCGGAACTCTCACACGGGAAGCGATCTCTCCCCTGTGTTTTGACTGGCGAAAGGCATTCCTCTTATACTCTTTCATATTATAATCTCTGATCATGAATCTCCCCTCCTAGTCAATCATATCCTTAGACTCAGTATAGTTAAATACAGGTCCGTCCAGGCAGATGTATTTGTCTCCCACACGGCAGTGCCCGCATATGCCGAGCCCGCAGCACATTTTCCGTTCCTGGGACACCCAGATGTTTTCTTCCTTAAAGCCCTTATCCAGCAGTCCCATCACAGAGAACCGCATCATTGCAGGAGGACCGACTACGATGGCCCGGGCAGAAGAGACATCCCGAAGCTCAATCTCCGGAATATACTTTGTAACCAGGCCGACTTTCCCCTCATAGCTCTCCGGGGCACCGTCCACGGTCAGCCACAGGTCCAGTCTCTCTTCCCAGTTGGCAAGATCTTTTCTGAAAAGCATATCATCCGGGCTGCGGAATCCGACGATCACATGTTTATCCCTGGCATCCTCTGTCAGGGAGAGGGCCTCAATCACACCGCGAACCGGGGACACTCCCGTACCTCCGGCAACGACGATCACTTCCCCGTCCCGGTAGAGGTCCAGATCAAATCCGTTGCCATAGGGACCGCGCATCATAAAGCTTTCGCCCTTCATGTGTTCAAAGACCATGTTGGTCACGCGGCCTACACGACGGATGGTGAGGTCAACGCTGACCCCTTCTTCGATGCCACTGACTGAGATGGGGGCCTCACCGAACTTAGGGATGGATACCTCAAAAAACTGGCCGGGCTTCACCTCTCCCTGAAAAGCCATACGGAAGGTGTATTCTTTCTCCGTGTGCTTAATGACATCCAGTATCTCTGAAGGGAATGAAATATAAGGATTGCTGTTGGTCATACTCATCGTTCTCCCTCCTTTACTGCCGCATCTACTTTATTGATAATATTGGAAAATGAAATGTATTCGGGACAGACATCATCACAGCGTCCGCATCCGACACACATATCATATCCGTAGCGTTTTCTGAAATCGGAGATCTTATGCAGCACTTTAAAGCGCATCCGTTCCCCGTGCTTCTTCCGATATTGTCCTCCTCCGGCAACAGTGGAATACCCATCGATCATACAGGATCCGCCGACCCTCCGGCGTTCTCCCACCTTCCCGTTATCCGTATAATAGGCATCCTGCATGGTAAAACAGGTGCAGGTCGGACAGACAAGATTGCAGCGTCCGCAGGCGACACAACGCTTATCATATTCTTTCCACAGATCAGACCCTATGATAGAATTGGGAATCTCTTCAGGAACATGTACCTTTACTTCGTTTTCCGTCACATAGGCTGCTGTCACTTCCTTAGCCGCCGCGCCGGAAGAGACGAAGAGCTCTTCTAAGGATGTATCCTTAAGGTCTACATCATAGTGGTCATCCACATAGTTCACTGAGAAAAGGTAGCCCTCCTCAGTCAGGTTTGTCCCCATGCTCACACAGAAACAATCCTGAAAACTTGATGAACAGCCAATCAAAACAAAATGCACTTTCTCTCTGATCTTCTTATAGAAGCTGTCCACATGCATGCCGTTATGAAGATAAATCTGATCCAGCCTCTTTAA
>CADBNQ010000355.1 GCA_902796045.1 uncultured Lachnospiraceae bacterium
ACAATGCTCTCTTATTACGGGTGTTATGTGCCTGTCTCTGAGATGAGACGGTACAATGTCACATCAAGAGGGGGATCGTCTCCTGAACAGGTAAGGGATATGGCAGCCCGGTACGGGCTTGAGACAGAGATTTTAGAAATGGATATGGACGGGCTGGCCAGGATGGATTTTCCTGTGGTCGTCCGGTGGAAAAAGGCCAGTTACTGTATTATCAAAAAGATCAGAGGCGGGAAGGTATTTATAGCAGATCCGGCCAAAGGAGAATACCCCATGACTGTCTCTGGATTTGCTGAAAAGTTCAGAGGGACGGTCCTTTCGATGAAACCCGGCAAAGACTTTAAAAAAGGCGGCCGGCGGCAGAATCTGGTCACCCTGATCGGAAGTCGGCTGGGGGATGCCAAAAAGCCCCTCATCTGGCTTGGTATTCTGAATATGCTTGCGGTGGGACTAAACCTTCTGATGGTAAGATCGACAAGGATCATGCTGGATAAGACAACGCTGACCTTAGGCGGTGGAGACTGGTTTGATGACATTTTCGCCTTCCGGACAGATGCAGACTCGCTTTACAGGGCCCTTGTTGTAGGTATGGTCCTGATTCTTATTGCTTCGACCATTGTAAGTGTATGCAAATCGCTGCTTATATTTGATACGGCATATTCTGTAGCTGCGGCATCAGGATCCGGACTCTTTCATAAGATTCTGTCCCAGCCAATGGATTTTTTTGAACAGTACAGATCAGGGGAACTGATCCAGAGGATGGAGGATAATTCCCAGCTTGACCTGTCTCTGGTCAGGACCATCGTCCCCAGGCTGCTCGATTTCCTGATGACCATCATCTATCTGGGGCTGATGGTCAGGTATAACTGGAAAGTTGCTGTCTCCTGTGTTCTGGTGGAGGTGCTTTATCTGGCCTTCTCCATGATGATGAAGGAAAGAATCGCCATGCAGGCCAGGGGAAGGATCTATTCCACCGGAAATATGAACACTTCTATGTTAAATGGACTGGCCACGATAGAGACCATCAAGACCGGAGGGTTTGAAGGATTGTTTTTTTCCAGATGGAAAGAGACCCAGCTTGAATATAACAAAAACAGTCTGACCGGATCCGGAATAACGATTGCGATCAACCTCTCCGATAACTTTCACAATCTTTTATCGCAGGCGGTGCTTCTGTTCGTCGGCGCATACTTTATGATCAAGGGAGAGTTTACATTTGGTCTTATGGCCGCCTTGCAGGCAGTGCTTCAGAATTTCCGTTCTGCATTTTCCAACTGCATCAATATGATCAACAGCCTGCAGGAGACACGCACGGATATTGAACGGATCGAGGATATACTGGAGCGCGAGGATGTGACGGAATATCCGCTCACCGAGGACAAGGAGTCCGACAAGCTTCCGGGAAGGCTGGAAGTCCGGGGGCTCTCCTACCGCTATCAGGAAGGCGAACCTCTGGCTATCTCGGATATCAGCTTTTCGGCGGAGCCAGGAGAGCTCATTGCGGTTGTCGGTGCATCCGGCTGCGGCAAGAGTACGCTGCTGAAATGCCTGCTTTCTCTCTATGAGCCGGAGAGCGGAGAGATAAAATACGGGGGCTGTTTACGCAGTGAGATCCCGGATGTGGTATTCCATGCAACCGTGACGGCGGTCGACCAGGAGTGTGTGGTGTTTGAGGACAGCATTGCCAACAACATCACCATGTGGGATTCCACCGTGGAGGATTATGAGATGATCCTCGCCGCCCGTGACGCGCATATCCACGATAGGATCAAAAGGGAAAGAGAAGGCTATTATTCCCAAATGATCGAGAACGGACGTAATTTCTCCGGCGGAGAGCTTCAGAGACTGGAACTGGCAAGAGCTCTGTCAGCGGAACCGACGATCCTGCTCCTGGATGAGTTTACCTCTGCACTCGATGCCATCACAGAAGCCGGCGTGTTTGACTCGATCAGGAAGAAAGGAACCACCTGCATTATAGTGGCACACAGACTGTCAACGGTGGCGTCCTGTGATACTATCCTTGTCATGGATGGCGGGAAGATCGTTCAGAGGGGAAGCCATGAGGAACTGATCAGCACAGAT
>CADBNQ010000356.1 GCA_902796045.1 uncultured Lachnospiraceae bacterium
ATACATCGAGCATGAGATTCAAACCTCTGGCCCCGGCACGCTGATGTTCGCTCTGGTGCCGGAGCACATGACAGGCAAGATCGTCAACGAGTCTTAGAAGGAGAATGATATATATATTCAAAGCTGGTATTGTGGAGGTTGAAAATGAACAGGATCAGCGTAGGAGAGCTGGTAAAGCAGGCGAAGGGAGAGGACCGATCCTTAAGAGAGTATGCCCGTGATTCCGGGGTAGATGCAGCGATTCTGTCTAAGATGATAAACGGGTCTTATATTCCCAAAAAGCCTGGGATTTTTGAAGCTTTAACAAACCCGCAGGCTGCTCCGAGAGGCGGTGTTACCTGTGAACAGATGGTAGCGGCAGCGGGAGCGTCTGAGGAATATCAGCGAGGAATGTCTGCCGGTATGTCTGTAGGAATACTGACTGCACTGGCTGATGTTCCTTCCTCTGCCATGATAAAAGTATTAAAGAGCAGAGGGGTGACCGCAGACGGTCACTTCAACTCGGATGGCTCTGCTTCAGCATTGAAGCAGGAAGAAATCAGAAGAATCCAGGTTATTCAAAGTGAAAAGCAACGGTTTACAGCTATCGCGAATGGCATCATTTTAGGTTGTCTCGGTAAAAATGGACTGGCCTTTCAGCTGGTGAACACGAATGAAGCGGTAGTTGATGGGATTTCTTTTGATACCATTGTGAAACTGATGAACCATGAAATATCAGAATATCTGATACGATATGTATTTATTACTGATGAAGAAGCCGCTTCTGCCTCGCTTGCAAAAAACACATTGCGAAGAAAGGTTGAAGAACTGATCTTCCTGAAACCGCTCAGAACCCGTATTGTATCTGTGGTGACGAATCATCCGGATGCATATGATGATCTTTGTGCCTGCAAAGACCGGTTATCTTATAATGGTGAACTATCCGTGCTCCTGTTCGATCACGAAAGAGCAGTGCTCCAGAAAGAAGAATATCTGTCCCATTATAAAGCAGAAGTACCTATAGAAGAGATCCACCTGATCTGACAAAAAGCATACTATGCCAGCCCTTTCTTTCGGGGCTGGCATTTTTTTTGCAAAGTAGTGTGTTCTGATTATTTGGGAAATAGTCAACAAAATAATGTTGACAAAAATATTCAACGATGATAATATTAATCCAGAGTAAAGAGGAGAACAAACAAGAATAGGAACAATTGAGAACAAAAAAAGGAGGCGAACACTCATGAATAATAGATTATATCTTGTCACAGGAGCAGCTGGTTTTCTGGGAAATAATATCTGTCGTTTATTATCTGCAAGAGGAGAACGTGTGCGGGCACTGGTCATGACAGGAGATCCTGCCGAAAAGTATATTCCAAATGGGGTAGAAATCATTCACGGTGATCTTCTGGACAATATGTCGCTAGAACGTTTTTTTGATATTGACCAGGATGATGAGGCCTATGTAATTCACTGCGCGAGTATCGTCTGGGTAAAGGTTGAAGTAAATCCTAAAGTACATGCAGTTAATGTCGGCGGTACAGCCAATATCATTGATCAGTGTGTGAAACATCGAATCAAAAAGCTGGTCTACATCAGTTCAACCGGAGCGATACCCGAACTCCCGGCAGGACAGAAGATCAAAGAAGTTGATCATTTCTGGCCGGGTGACAGGCTGGTTGGATACTATTCCGAAACAAAGGCAGAGGCCACTCAACTGGTTTTGGACGCTTTGAAAAAGTATCCTGTACTTGATGCCTGTATCGTTCATCCTTCAGGTATCTGCGGCCCGTACGACTATGCCTTTGGTTCCGTCACCAGCATGGTCAGAGGGTTTCTGCAGGGGAAGATGAAGATGGGGATTGAGGGCACTTTCAACAGTGTCGATGCCAGAGATCTGGCAGAGGGAGTGATATCTGCCTGCGAAAAAGGACGAAGAGGGGAATGTTATATCATGAGCAATGAGGTTGTAACGATGCATGATATGTTTCGTCTGATGAATGATACGGCAGGACGCTCTGACAGGTTCTATGTTCTCTCAAAAAAACTGGCCCGCATAGGCGTCAGGGTTCTGGCTCTGTCAGGTAAAATCACCGGGAAGGAACCGCTGCTTTCTGATTTCAATATCTATATGCTGAATCGCAATAATGAATATGACTGCTCCAAAGCGAAGAGAGAACTGGGCTTTTGCTGCAGACCGTTTTCAGAATCGATCCGGGATACGGTGATCTGGCTGCGGAAAGAAGGTTTTATCGACGCAGAAGAAAAAGATAAAAAAGCAGCAGAGTCTTTGAGAAAGAGTCCATGGCCCCTCTCTTTCTACATAACGTGACATACATTATTTCTTTTCGAACTTTGGTCTCCGCTCTGCAAACTGCACCGGCGGATGGGCTATGCTATACTTTGCATACAGGTTATTATTACAATGAATCATGATGCCTGATATAATGAAAAACTCTACTCGAAAAGGCCGCTTCCGGAGCGGCCTTATAATCTTTATTTCACTTTGATAGTGTCTCCGAAACGTATTTTGTTGAATTTACTGTATACTGATATCTGCACCCGGGATCCTTTTTTCAGCTTTCCGACCTTTTGGCTGAATTTCAAAACTGCCGCTGTCTTTTTCACCTTCTTTGTATATGTCTTACCTCCGACCTTAATTTTTATTTTGTCACCTTTTACCGCTCTTTTGATCGTGCCGCTTATCTTTTTGGAAGAACGCTTTACTTTATTTAGATAAATACCGTCATCTATATCCTGAATTTCAAATGTCCGCTTGGACTTAATGGCAGTTCCTTTCTTATAGTAGGTGATTGCTCCTTTTGTCTCGGGCTTCAGCAGGGGCAATTTGAATATTGCCTTACCGTTGGAAGAGATCGTCTTTGTATATGTCTTGCCTTTGACTTTGATCACGACCTTGTCGCCGATGCGGCCATGAGCAATTGCCTTGGTATCGCCATAATACAATTCATCCAGCGACAGATCATGCTCCCAGTTGTTTATGAACATTTTCTGTGTGATCTTAAGATTCAGGACTTCGAGCTTTTTTCCGTATCTGGCATCGCGGATTGTGATCGTGACATTTCCGGGCTTGAATATCGTCATATACAGATCACAGCAGATACCATTTTCTTCTTCCCATTCTAGGATTTTGTCCCAGTAGACTCGTTTGATTTCTGCAACACTGGTGTCGGAACTTTCACAGCGTATTATATTACTCATATCATGTTCTTTACCGTTTTTCAGTTTTGCGAGATTGCCGCCCGGATCATAGGATTCCCCATTATTATCCAATAGATAGAAAAAGAGATTTGTCCCATCATATGAAGATTCGGCTTTTTCCTTAGTATACTCAAACCAACCATAGTCAAAGCCGATGTGCGGAACAGTCGGGTCGTTCGAGTCGACAAAGTCGTCCGCAAGGGCAATCGTCGACATTGCCAATGTGAGCACAACAGTCATGAAGAGGTATGTCAGTATTCTTTTCATATGTTTTCTCCTTTTCCTTCTAAGAGATGATTCCCACCATTCTGTTTCTTATTATATAAAATGTATGCTGTATTTTCAAAAAAGAGTTTTAAAATCATAGGC
>CADBNQ010000357.1 GCA_902796045.1 uncultured Lachnospiraceae bacterium
AAGCCATCATATCAGGATCAACAACTGCTACGTCAGGAATGTCGTTAGGGTCTACACAGACAAATTTACGCTTTTTCTCAACGTCTGTGATAACATAGTTGATGGTGGACTCTGCGCCGGTACCGCCTGTTGTGGGAACAGCGATGGTAAATACGGTACGGTTAGCTGTGGGAGAAAGTCCCTCAAGAGAGCGAACATCATAGAAATCAGGATTGTTAACGATGATACCAATACCTTTACCTGTATCCATGGAGGAACCGCCACCGATGGTGATCATAAAGTCAGCGCCTGATGCCTTGTAAGCATCTACACCATGCTGTACGTTTTCGATTGTGGGATTAGGCTTAATATCTGAATAAACTTCGAAATCAATACCATTCTCAGCAAGAAGATCTGTCACTTTAGCAGTTACGCCAAACTTAACCAGATCCGGATCAGAAGCTACAAAAGCTTTCTTGAAGCCTTTAGCCTTAACGATTCCGGGGATCTCATTGATTGCGCCATGTCCATGATAAGAAATTCCATTAAGGACAAAACGATTAACAGCCATAATAAAGTACCTCCTTAATCTAGTGTAAGATATGTAGGATCGGACCCCGGTCAGGTTAAAAAATGACACGAAAGGCCCTATTAATATGTTAACAATATTATAACTAAATTGTCATATTCATGTCAAGAATATTCATAAATAAGTTGCGTGTAGATGTTGATATTGTCGAACGAATTGGGTATGATTGTATGGATAAGTAAGAATGCCGGAAAGGAACGATAAGATGGCCGATACTGCTATAGCATTAATAGAAACAGATATGAATATCACTGAGACCGGGCTGACGGCGCAGGAAGTGCAGGCCGCCATGCGGCGGGGAGAGGTCAACGAGATGCCGGATTCCTCCAGGAAAACGGTTGGTGAGATCATCAAAGAGAACACCCTGACCTACTTCAACTTTATATTCCTGGTCCTCTCCATCCTGGTGATCATAGCCGGGGCTTACCGGAGCCTGACCTTCCTGGGAGCTGTGGTTTTTAACTCCCTGATCGGTATCATCCAGGAGCTCCGGGCCAAGAAGATCCTGGACGAGCTCTGCATCCTGAGCCAGACCAGGATCCGCGTGATCAGAAACGGGAGGCTGGAAGAGATCTATACAAACAAGCTGGTGAAGGGAGACGTGGTGATCTTCGCGTCCGGCAATCAGATCTGCGCCGATGCGGAAGTGATCTCCGGGGAGATCTCCGTCAACGAGTCTCTGCTTACCGGCGAGTCTGATGAGATTACCAAGAAGCCGGGAGATAAGCTTTTATCAGGCAGCTTTGTGGTCACCGGCCAGTGCTGTGCCAGGCTCACCAATGTGGGAGCAGATTCCTACGTGGCCAGGCTGGAAGCCCAGGCAAAAGAGATGCCCGACCAGGAAGAGTCCGAGATGGTCAGGGGCATCAACCGTTTTGTCATGATGGCCGGCATCTCCATCATCCCCATAGGGATCCTACTCTTTATCGAGGGCTACCAGCAGGGGATTCCTTTTACGGCCAACGTGACTGCCATGGTTGCGGCTGTAGTTGGAATGATTCCTGAAGGACTCTATGTTCTTGTCAGCATGACCCTGGCCATCAGCGCGGCAGGCCTGGCCAGAAAGAAGGTCATGCTCCATGATATGAAGAGTATAGAAGCCCTGGCCAGGACGGATATCCTGTGCGTGGATAAGACAGGAACCATCACGGAAACAGAGATGGCCGTGGAGGGAACAGTGGCCCCAGGCGGCCAGGACAGGGCGGCCAGTGAGAACCTTCTGGCAAGATACCTGTCAGCCCAGAAGGATAACAATGCCACCATGGAAGCTTTAAGGAAGTATTTTCCGGCCCAGGCTGTCAATCCTGTCCGGGTCATGCCGTTTTCTTCTAAATACAAGTATTCTGCCGTAGAGTTTCCCGAAGGGACCTATGTGATGGGGGCTCCGGATATCGTCCTAAAGAACAGCTATCAGACATGGGCCCATGACATAGAAGAGTACTCTTCAAAGGGAATGCGTGTCCTGGTCCTTGCCCACGTCGAAGGGGATGTCATTGATACAGGCATAGAAGGCTGCCAGGTCTATCCCCTGCTTTTCATTCTTTTAAAGAACCCCATCCGTGAGGCGGCAGCGGAGACCTTCCGCTTCTTTACAGAACAGGGCGTCACCGTCAAGGTAATCTCAGGAGACCATCCTCTGACCGTAGCCCAGATCGCCGGGGAAGCAGGGATTGAGAATGCCTCGATGGCTGTCGATGCCAGCCAGCTTCAGACAGAAGAGGAGATCGAGGAGGCCGTAGACAAATACACTGTCTTTGCACGAGTGACCCCGGAGAAGAAGAAGCAGATCGTCATCGCCCTGCAGGATAAAGGGCACACGGTCGCCATGACCGGGGACGGTGTCAATGACATCATGGCCATGAAGACAGCCGACTGCTCCGTGGCCATGGCCTCCGG
>CADBNQ010000358.1 GCA_902796045.1 uncultured Lachnospiraceae bacterium
GCTCTCCGATCGGAGGGCCTTTTCTTGTAGATGGCGTTTTGGGATATGTTTATGTCGGTGAAATATCATAGGGATAATGATATGATAAGAATGATAATATTTTATACACAAAGGTTATGACCACTGTTCCAGATGACTGACCCCACGTTTGGAGGCGCCATGAAAACCATAACTGTTCGTTCAGAGAAAATGTTTATGTCAAACAAGCAGGGATTATTAGCCGATTACGTCTGTTCTTGCTTGCAGGACAGATACGTAATCGAGCATCAGACTGACTTAGTCATCTAATAACACGCGTTATTAGATGAGATAATTAGGCTAGTCTTTCATCATGCTTAATAGCATAGCCGCGAACAACATTAAATATGGATCGATATTTGGCCTGATCCTCTGTCCGGCAGACGACCCAGTAAGTGGCATGAGCGTCCTCATCGCTGATGGGAAGGGATACTCTGCCGGGTACCTGGTAGCCAAGTTCGATCATCCGGTCAGAATTGAAAAAGGGAAGGGAGGAGGCTTCCACCAGTTCATCTAAAGCATCCATACTGTTTTGTATCAGGAGATCGGCCTCTGATAAATGACGTCGGCATATGTCCATCCAGAAACCCACATTAACGGACATAAGGATACGAATTCCCCGCAGTTCTTCAAAGAAGACACTTTCCTTACCGGCGATGGGATGGCTTTCTTCTAAAGAGATGTAAATCCTCTCATCCATAAACCTTTGACAGAAAAGGTTTTTGTCTTCCGGAAGAGAATGGAGGATGACCAGATCATACTGACGGTTTATGAGATTGGAAAGTAGTTTCTCGTCACTGTCTGATAATTCGGTGAGGATGGTTTTTCCGGGAAGGTAGCTCTGGAAAGTGGGCATCAGCTCGTTAATAGGAAAAGGGGAGCAGGATCCGATACTGATTGTCCGCAAGGAACGATCATAGGCATGGACGTGGTCGATCAGATCCTGATTGGCTATTAATACTTTTTCGGCAAATTCGGCAGCAAGCTTACCTGTTTCATTCAGGCTCAGCTTGCTGTTTTTTCTATGGAATAATTGTACCCCTAACTCCTGTTCCAGCTTTTTCATGGAACGGGAAAGAGTTGGCTGGGTAACATGAAGTTCTTCCGATGCTTTCAGAAGAGTGCCGCACCTGGCAAAGGCGCAGAATTGTTCAAGAAGGTAGATTTCAATCATTGGAGTGTCCTTTCTTTTCGGATTCAGACAGGGAGCAGGAGAGGCTATAGTATACGTGTTACGTATACTATTATAGGCATAAAGCATTAGATTTTCAAGGCTTTTTCAATTACAATCTATACAGAACAAAGAGTTATCGACAAAGAGCGATCGAAAGGAGATCATACTATGGAGTATTTAACATTAAATAATGGAATCAAGATGCCGATGGCAGGGATTGGGGTATTCATGATGTCCCCGGCAGAGGCGGAAGCGGCAGTGGAAAGCGCCTTAAAAAGTGGTGTACGTCTTATCGATACTGCCAATGGATATATGAACGAGTCCGGAACAGGAAGAGGGATCAAGAAAAGTGGTGTGGCACGAGAAGAGATCTTTCTTGTGACCAAGCTATGGCCTACGGTTTATGAGAAAGAAACAGCCATCGACGAGACTCTTGCCCGTCTGGATACCGATTATATTGATCTGCTCTTCCTCCATCAGCCGACTGATAACTGGCGTGAAGGATATAAGAACATTGAGAAGGCTTATAAGGAAGGCAAGGTGAAAGCCATTGGACTATCCAACTTCCCTGAAGACCTCCTGAAAGAGGCCATTGATACCATGGAAATAAAACCCCATATGGTCCAGGTGGAAGCGCATCCTTATTTTCCGCAGACAGAGCTTAAAAAGATCCTTGCGGAACCCGGGATGGGTCTGATGGCCTGGTATCCTCTTGGTCACGGAGATAAGAACCTGATCCGGGAGCCTGTCTTCACAGAACTCTCTGCAAAGTATGGCAAGACCAATGTACAGATTATCCTGCGCTGGCATGTACAGAGCGGCAATGTGATCTTCCCGGGTTCTAAAAATCCCGACCATATCCGCGATAACTTCGATATCTTTGACTTTGTCCTGACCGAGGAAGACATGGAGGCCATCGCCAGAGTGGATAAAGGAGTCCGTTACTATACGGCAACACCAGAGATGATCGCTCAGTATGCAACTATGGAACTTCAGCCTGATCTTTGATGGATCAATGGAAAGGAAGAGAGAAGATGTCAAAGGAACTGGTAGTTTATTTTTCAGTCTATGGAACAGCGAAGATTGTCGCTGAGGAGATTGCAGGACAGACGGGAGCAGACCTTGTGGAGATTGAACCGGTCATCCCTTATGACAGTGACCGTGAACACTATGACACCCTGGCTCGTCTGGCAAAGAAGGAGCATGATGAGGATCAGCGTCCGGCGATCAAAAATGAGATCGACATAGCCTCATATGACCGTATCTATATCGGCTATCCTATGTGGTGGTATACATTTCCAATGATCATCTATACCTTTTTTGATCAGTATGATCTCTCCGGTAAGACAATCATCCCATTCAATACCCACATGGGTTCCGGGGATGGTGGAACCTATGCTACGATCTGCCAGCTGGAGCCTGAGGCAAGAGTACTGACCGGACTGCCGGTAGAGATGCGGGATGCTGAGAACGGTCCTGCGAAAGCCGTTGAGAAATGGCTGAAAAGTATCAAATAAAAAAGAGCGCAAGAACACATCCGCGGCAAGGCCTGGTCTTCCCGCGGATAGTGGTGCATCAGAAAGGAGATATGCAGCATGAATGCATTTACTTACAGTTATCCGGTGAAAGTATATTTTGGCCAGAAGGCAGCTGAGCAGAACCTGGCCCAGGAGCTGGCCAGGGTTGGCA
>CADBNQ010000359.1 GCA_902796045.1 uncultured Lachnospiraceae bacterium
CTCCCTGTCAGCTCGGAAGTGATGATATCCGTGGCAATGGGGACCATGCGGATCCCGCAGACCTTGGATACCAGAGGCACAGTCCTTGATGCCCTGGGGTTGGCCTCAAGCACATATACGGTGTCTCCCTCGATGGCGTACTGCATGTTCATCAGGCCGACTACATGCATCTCCTCCGCGATCTTCCGGGTGTATTCCTTGATGGTATCAAGATGTTTTTTCGAAATATGCTTTGACGGGATGATACAGGCTGAATCTCCGGAATGGATACCCGCCAGCTCAATGTGCTCCATCACGGCCGGGACAAAGGCATGCTTTCCGTCACTGATAGCATCCGCCTCGCACTCAAGGGCATGATTCAGGAAACGGTCAATCAGGATGGGGCGGTCCGGCGTCACTCCGACAGCGGCATTCATATAATCCGTCATGCTCTCATCATCATACACCACTTCCATACCCCGGCCGCCCAGGACATAGGAAGGACGGACCATGGCGGGATAGCCGATCTTGCCTGCGATGGCGATGGCCTCCTCCACGGTGGTGGCCATGCCGGACTCCGGCATGGGGATCTCCAGTTTGTCCATCATCATCCGGAACTGGTCTCTGTCTTCCGCCAGGTCGATGATGGCAGGGGATGTCCCGAGAATCTTTACCCCTTCCTTCTCAAGTTCTGCAGAAAGGTTCAGAGGGGTCTGGCCGCCAAACTGGGCGATCACGCCCACCGGCTTCTCCTTGCGGTAGATGCTTAGGACGTCCTCCACCGTAAGGGGTTCAAAATACAGTTTATCTGAAGTATCATAATCTGTAGAAACCGTCTCCGGATTACAGTTTACGATGATCGTCTCAAAGCCCAGCTCCTTTAAGGACTTGGCCGCATGGACACAGCAGTAATCAAACTCGATGCCCTGGCCGATCCTGTTGGGGCCGCCCCCCAGGATCATGATCTTCGGTCTGTCCTCATTCACCGGATTGTTGTCAGGTCCGTTGTAAGTGGAATAGAAATACGAGGAATCCTCTGTGCCGGAGACATGGACCTGGTCCCAGGTCTCAAGGAGGCCCAGGGCCTCACGACGATGGCGGATATCAGCCTCTTCTACCCCAAGGATCTGGCTTAAATACTTATCGGAAAACCCGTCCTTCTTAGCCTGGATCAGGGCTTCGTCCGAAGGAATCTGTCCCTTGAAGGCCTGGAGAAGTTCTTCCTCTTCCTCCACCAGTTCTTTCATCTGCTCTATAAAATAAGCCTTCACATGGGTGAGCTCGTAGAGTTCCTCAATAGATGCGCCCTTGCGGAGAGCTTCATACATGATAAAATGTCTCTCGCTGGAAGGCGTATTGAGCAGCCGGAGGAGCTTCTCTCTGGACATGGTATCATACTCTCCCCGGTGGCCCAGGCCATAACAGCCCTTTTCCAGAGACCGGATGGCTTTCTGGAAGGCTTCTTTATAGTTCTTGCCGATGCTCATCACTTCTCCCACGGCCCGCATCTGCGTTCCCAGCTTGTCCTCCACCCCTTTGAATTTCTCAAAGGCCCAGCGGGCAAACTTTACAACCACATAGTCACCGCCCGGGACATACTGATCCAGAGTGCCGTACTTGCCGCAGGGCAGATCTTTCAGTGTCAGGCCGGTCGCCAGCTTTGCAGAGACAAGAGCAATGGGGAAACCGGTAGCCTTGCTGGCCAGGGCAGAGGACCGGGAGGTACGGGGATTGATCTCGATCACAATGATGCGGTCGGAAACCGGGTCGTGGGCAAACTGGACATTGGTGCCCCCGATCACGCCGATATGCTCTACAATCTTATAGGCCTGCTCCTGCAGCCTCTTCTGCAGGTCCTCGGAAATGGTCAGCATGGGGGCAGTACAGAAAGAGTCGCCCGTGTGGACCCCCATGGGGTCAACGTTCTCAATAAAACAAACTGTGATCATATTGTTGTCCTTGTCCCGGACAACCTCCAGCTCCAGCTCTTCCCATCCCAGGATAGACTCCTCGACAAGGACCTGGTGGACCAGACTGGCCTGAAGCCCCCTTGAGATTACAACCTTGAGCTCTTCTTTGTTATATACAAGGCCGCCGCCGGCACCGCCCATGGTATAGGCAGGACGAAGAACCACGGGATAGCCCAGCCGGTCTGCGATCGCAAGACCATCCTCAATACTGTATGCTACCTCACTTCTGGCCATGCCGATGCCAAGCATATCCATGGTCTTCTTAAACTCAATACGGTCCTCTCCCCGC
>CADBNQ010000360.1 GCA_902796045.1 uncultured Lachnospiraceae bacterium
GTGTCTGTCATGAAACCCTTTACGTCAGAAGGAGGATATCCCAGAAACAATCCTATCTCATGGGGAAATTGTTCATCTTCCACGAGATGTTTGATCAAGCGGGCAATACAGAAATCAGGATTTCCACAGGGATATCCTTTCTCTTCCAGGATCTCCTGTGCCTCAGGTAAATCAAGATCTTTCTTCAGATAATCTGGTCGATATAAATAGATCAAAGTCCTTTTATCTGATCTTCTCAGCGGAATCAGCCGCAGTCCCCTACTGGTCATAATGCGGTTCAGCTCCCTGATTTCTGAAAGAAGATCTGTCAGATCATTAGATACAGAGAACATATTTCCTGTTTTAATACCTGCCAATGTAGGTGAGCAGTGCTCCACCAATGCATTCTTCAGCATCTTTCACCACCATGTGTTAGTGTTGGCTAACTGTTAGCTTTTAAAAAAACTACCACTCCCAGTGATAGCAGCTAAAATTGTGAAGTTCTATATGTCTATGTTGTGTTAGTTTTATCTAACTTTATGGCTATAGTAGCATGTTCTTATCGTCTTGTCAATAGCAGCTTCGGGCAGGTAATCCGTATACAGGGCTATCGGGATAAGACATGGGCTGCCGACGGATCCCTGAGGCTGACTTTGCAGCACATGAAAAAAAGGCTAAATGATTAGCCTTTTTCTCGTGGAATAACCTTTTATTACTTTGTCTTGATTTTAACTACTTTACTCCAGTTGGAGCAGACACCATTTCCGTCAATCAGTCTGGCTCGCAGATAATAGGTCTTTTTCTTTTTAAGCTTTGACAGGGCCGTCTTTGCTTTCGCCTTATTCACCGTACCCTTCCTGATCTTCTTCGTCTTTACATTCTTTTCCAGAGCCTTATCCGTGCTGTATTGCACCTCTATATATTTTGCGTTCTTCCATACCTTGGTTTTCTTAATCTTATTGCGGAACTTATCCCACTTAACCGTAAGTTTACCCTTCTTACCATTTTTAATAGAAGGAGCTGTCCGGGCAATACTCTTTGAATAGTTGACCGGAACCAGTTTCCACAGCTTATTCTTGTTATCAGAATCGTTTCGAAGGTTTACATAATCATTCCCCAGGGACTTGTGGCGGTTTAGTTTATAGGAATAAGAAAAACCTGCCCAGTCATATAGGACTATGGACATATTGCTATAAGCATTGCTCGGGTATTCATAAAAAAAATAGATGACATGATTATAGACATTCTGCTTGACCTTAAGAGTATCGTTATTGCCGATATAAGTCTCATCAACCCCGATGAGATAGGATGGATCATCTGCCCGCCTGATGCAGTATGAATTAATATAGTCACCTTTATCGATATACCAGACGGTTCCCTCGTTCTTCCATTTCAAATCTTTCTTCGATGCCTTACTGTCATAATAGAGCTCCTGTCCGTCGCCGTTACCACCCTGGGACACAATCTTATAATAACCATATGCAGGAGCTGCCTGAGTTCTCTCAGCATGTGCTGTTGATGTGAATCCCACAAGCATTACCATAAGGAGTACAAAATGGATAATAGTTGATGATATAGTCTTTTTTCTCATAATAATTCTATTTCCTCCTTCCATCAGACTGTTATGCTATTCATTATACTATCATGGTTGGTTTCAACTTTTCAACCTCTTTTCTGATAATGACTGCGTAGTAAAAAAGATTCTTGAATAATCGTTCGCTAATTGTTATGATATTGCTGTTTAGGCAACTCGTCGTTTATGTGGAGTATAAATATTATAACGATGACAAAGGCTGTTTTCAGACTTTTTATGGAGGTATGATATGAGATTGACAATGGAACGTGCTATCGAACTTAACAAAGACATGGTGACACAGGATCATCTGATCATCCATTCCAAAAACGTTATGGCTGCCATGGGGGCCATGGCCCGCCATTTCGGAGCAGACACCGAACATTGGAAAGCAATCGGCTATCTGCACGACTATGATTATGAAAAATATCCGGAAGAACATCTGCAGCACACGGCAGAACCCTTGCGTGAAGCAGGTGTTGATGAGGAAGACATTCGGGCAATCTTAAGTCATGGATATGGTATTTGCTCCGACATAGAGCCGTTGACCGACATGGAAAAGAGTCTTTTTACTGTCGACGAGTTAACCGGCATCATTCAGGCCTGTGCCAGGATGCGGCCTCACGGCATCCTCGATCTTAAGGTTAAAAGTGTCATGAAAAAATTCAAAGACAAGAGGTTTGCTGCAGGCTGTGACAGGGAGACCATTAAAAAAGGCTGCGAAATGTTGGGAATGGAAGTCAAGGACGTTGCCGAGATCTGTATCGAAGGCATGAAGCCATACGCGGAAGAAATCGGACTCCTTGGGACAGAAGCGGATTAGAGGTGATACTGTCACGAATTTTCTAGACAGGAGGTAAAGGAACAATGGAAAGATACAGACAGCTATCGTTTCTTTCAGAAGATCTATCTGTCGCTGACCCTCGCCCTCCTATCAGTACCAACTGGAATGTGTGGCACGGATGTACGAAGTGCTCTCCAGGCTGCCTCCACTGCTACATGTATCGCAGGGATGAGTCTGTCGGCAGGGATCCTTCGATCCTGAAGAAAACACAAAACTTTAACCTGCCCATCCGTAAACTGAGGACCGGCATGTATAAAGGGAAATATAAGGTTCCCTCCGGATCCCTGTTTTACACCTGCTTCTCATCTGATTTCTTTCATACAGATGCAGACAGCTGGAGGCCGGCTGCCTGGGATATGATGAGAGAAAGAGAAGACTGCACATTTTTTATGATTACCAAGCGGCCGGAACGGATAAAAAGCCATCTCCCGCCAGACTGGGGACGGGGCTGGGAACACGTCGAGATCGCTGTTACATGCGAGAATCAATGGGCAGCAGACCATCGCCTTCCGGTCTATCTTACACTTCCGCTTAAGCACAAAGCAATTATGGTAGAACCCATGTTGTCCCGGGTTGATCTTACCACTTATTTCAGAAACTATCCGGGCATCATCGAGTCTGTATCAGTTGGAGGAGAATCAGGACCGAATGCCCGTCCCTGTGATTATAGCTGGGTTTTGGATCTCCACCATCAATGTCGGGAATATGGCATCGGGTTTTTCTATCATCAGACCGGCGCAAAACTTATAAAGGATGGAAAACTGTATAAGATCCCCAGAAAATTCCAACATGAACAGGCACGGAAAGCCCGACTGGACTTCAGAGGCTGCTAAATCGATTCTCACCATCCGGCTTTATAACGAAAAAAGCCCCCGGCGAACCGGGAGCCTTAGGAGGGTACTCCATTATACAGGAAGTTTCATCTTCCTTTGTGCTGCGAGACTTAACATGACCATGATCAGGTCATCGACCGGTCCCGGGCAGATATCCACGGGGGACACAACATAAGCAATTGTAAAAACAAGCATTAACAATTTCATCAACTGGTTCTTTTTCAACTGATCCATGATATACCTCCTTATTCCAGACGGATGTCTTTAGCAGCCCCGCTTATCAGAGCAACTATGCCAAAGATGACCAGGGCCGGCAGGGCGAGAATGATCAACCCCTTAAATACCAGGCCGAGCAGGATCACCGGGAGAAAGACCAGGGTAAGCATTACTTTTGTCAGTCCCCA
>CADBNQ010000361.1 GCA_902796045.1 uncultured Lachnospiraceae bacterium
CCAAGTTTCTTAATTATGGACATGGTTTTATCAGCTTCAGTGATTGGAAGGTGGAGGTGGCAATAGAGTGAAGAAGACCGGGTGCAAACGCATCCGGTCTTCTTTAATAAGCTGCCAGCTGGGGATTCTTATTGTTTTCCAAGGGCGGTCTTTTGGGGTACCACAGTATCTTTTTCGTAGCAGGCAAATGTCTCGTCAACCAGCTGCTTATCTGGTTTTGGTGTGAAGAGGCTGACCACAGGTACGATGACCAGGCCTGCCAGCATGGCGATGGAACCGCAGTTGATCGGAGACCGCATGATCTCAGGAAGGACTGCAGGCATGAGCATGTCTACGATCATCAACACAGAGCCGAAGATAAAGCATACCCAGCAGGAAATCTTGGTGGTTCCTTTCCAGTAGAGCGAGTAGAGGAAGGGGGCCAGGAAGGCACCGGCCAGGGCGCCCCAGGAGATACCCATGAGCTGGGCGATGAAGGTAACGGCGCTCTTGTACTGGATCAGGGCGATGATGGCCGAGATGGCGATGAATACCACTACAAGAACACGGATGGTCAGCACCTGCTTCTTCTCGCTCATGTCCTTTACGAAGTTGTCCTTGAGGAAGTCAATGGTCAGCGTTGAGCTGGAGGCTATGACCAGGGAGGACAGGGTGGACATGGAGGCAGATAAGACCAGGATTACCACAAGGGCGATCAGCATGGGACTTAAGTTCTGCAGCATGGTGGGTATCACGGAGTCGTAGCCGTTGGCCACAACATCTACCTGGTCCGAGAACAGACGGCCGAATCCTCCGAGGAAATAACAGCCGCCTGCTACCACCAGGGCAAAGAAGGTGGATATGATGGTCCCCTTCTGGATAGCGTTTTCATCGGTGATGGCATAGAACTTCTGGACCATCTGGGGAAGGCCCCAGGTACCAAGCGATGTCAGAATGACCACAAAAAGCAGATTCAACGGATCTGGACCGAAGAAGGAGGCAAAGATGCCGGGGGTCGTGGAGACCGTCTCATCTGTGATCTGCCCGAGCCCGTCAAGGGCAGCCAGGAAACCGCCGTTGGCTTTGAGGACAGCCCCGATGACAGTGACGATACCGAAGAGCATGATGATGCCCTGGATGAAATCGTTGATGGCAGTAGCCATATAGCCGCCGGCAATTACATAGATGGCAGTCAGCACGGCCATGAGGACAATACAGATGGAGTAGTCGATGTTGAAGGCCATTCCGAAGAGACGGGAAAGACCGTTATATAAGGAGGCAGTATATGGAATAAGGAATATGAAGATGATCACGGAGGCCACGATCTTTAAAGGACGGCTGTTGTAGCGCTGCCCGAAAAACTGGGGCATGGTGGCCGAGTCCAGATGCTGGGTCATGATCCTTGTCCGCCTTCCCAGGATCACCCAGGCCAGGAGAGAACCGATCAGGGCATTGCCGATCCCTGCCCA
Source organism: uncultured Lachnospiraceae bacterium (assembly GCA_902796045.1). GTDB lineage: Bacteria > Bacillota > Clostridia > Lachnospirales > Lachnospiraceae > Anaerobutyricum. The sequence continues at coordinate 1,449 of CADBNQ010000361.1, forward strand.
GGTGGCTGCGATTCCGTAACGCCATCCAAACTGGCCGGCATATCCTACGAATACGACAGCGGAGAAGTAGGAGGTACCATAGGCAAAAGCGGTAAGCCAGGGGCCTACAGACCTTCCGCCCAGAACAAATCCGTTCACATCTGTTGCATTTTTCCTGCAGTAGAGACCAATACCGATCATGACTGCAAAGTAAATAATCAGGATAACTACTTTCATACCTTTTCTTCCTTTCAAGTGGATTAAGCACTGCAGTTTAGTGCTTTAAATAATAAAACATCAGTACTTTAACACATAAAACTCAAAAAGTCAACCGGTAAATTAGATTTTACTGGAAGAATCCAGGATAATACGATACACTAAAGACAAGCTAATGATCTGAATATTTTAAAGGGATAAGGAGGAAATTGAAATGAAAAAGATATTGTATGCGTCAGCTGAATGTGCCCCCTTTATCAAGACCGGCGGATTGGGGACCGTGGTTGGTTCTGTTCCCGCTGCCCTTTGCAGAAAGGGATGTGATGCCAGAGTCGTGATGCCCTGCTACGAATGTATCGATGACAGCTGGAAGAAGAGGATGAATAAAGTCATGGACTTCCCGGTGCAGCTGGGCTGGAGACATCAGACCGCCTCCCTGTACGAGATGGTCCATGAGGGTGTGATCCATTATTTTATCGGCAATTC